>JAQULY010000162.1 GCA_028718445.1 Kiritimatiellia bacterium | reverse complement strand
AAGAATCGGCGGCGCGGGTGTAACCGCGCCCTCCAGCATCCACGAAACGTCGTTTCTATTGGATTTCTGGAGGGTCGGGTTCCACCCCGACCGTCTTCGGCGAATTCTTTCACACCTTCTCAGTGAGATAGGGGTGTGAGTGGGGTGCATGTGAGCCGGAGCGATTTGCTGACCGCCCTATGAGCGTGGAGGCGTAGCACGGAAGCGGCGCGGATCGGGCCGGAAAGCCGGCGCGTGATCATGGGCCGGCTGCGGCGTCACCGGGGGCGGCGCAACCGCGAGGTTGGCGCCGCCCCCGCTTCCTTGCATCCGGCCCATGCTGACGCGCCGTTTTCCGGTTACCCCGATCCGCGCCGCGCTTGCCCCCGGCGGCGGGACACGGGTAATTCGTCCGGTTCAGGAGCCGCCGCCGGGACGCTGACGGGCAGCGCCGACACCCTTGTCTCTGGCCCGGAGTGCTTTCTCACGGAGTCAGGCGCAGCTACAAGTCTCTCACGCTCACATGCACCCCACTCGCGCCCCCATCTCGCTGAGAAGCTGTGAAAGAATTCGCCGAAGACGGTCGGGGTGGAACCCGACCCTCCAGAAATCCAATAGAAACGACGTTTCGTGGATGCTGGAGGGCGCGGTTACACCCGCGCCGCCGATTTTTTCACAGCTTCTGACCCATTACTTCCCTGAGCCATGCCCCCTGCACTCTCAATCTGGTCAACGACGAAGTCCACAGAGCCTTGAACGGTGGACGATGCGGAAGTATCCCCTCGTTTTGGATCAGGAACGCGCGTCAGCGCGTTCCGTGCACCCGTTCGTCCGTATGGTTCGACGGCCATGCCGATACCAACGGCTTGGCCATGACAAAGTCATCCATGACGTACCCGCCGCCGATGTCTGTTACCTGTGTACCCACTTGCGAGAACCCGACACGTTCATAAAATGCAATCGAGCCCGACTTATGGCGGTTCACGGTAAGCCAGAGCTCGCGCAGGCCCAGCGCCTGACCGTGTTGTTCGGCGAAGGCGACCATAGCTCGGCCGATGCCGCGGCGGCGCGCGTCGTCGCGTACGTAGAGCTTGCTCAGCAGCAGGCGCCGATCCTTGCCGGCCAACAGCGCACAGTAGCCCGCGGTTCCTTCGGGACCATCGGCCAGGCAGTAGACATATCCTTCTGCCAACTGTCCGCGGATGGCCGCTACGCTCTGAAAGCGATCCAGCATATAGTTGGTCTGCGCCGCGCCGATGATGGGCGCGTAGTGTCGCATCCAGATCTCGCGCGCCAGCCGCGCCACCTGCGCGATGTCGCTGTCGTCCACAACGCGGCGCATCGCTGGCGAGCCGGGCGGTTGTGATGGTAATACGTTCATGAATGCCGGTACGAGCTGCTTGAGAACCTAACCGGGGTGTACGGGCGGCAGCGGCGGCGGAGTGTGTCGGCCATTGGTCCACCGCGTGAACGTTAGTCTCACGCGCCGCGACGAGACGAAATACGGCCACCAGATGCAGACGACGATGAACGCTTGCCATGTCCCCTGCTGCATCTTTGCGCCACTGACGTCCACAACAGCCGGAATCTGGATGCCCAGCAGCCAGTCGACACCCGCTACGGCCAGATCGAGCAACAGCAGAAGGATCATCAGTTTGGGAAAGGCCGCCCGTCGCTGGAAGAAGAAGACGATCTGAACGACGCTCAACACCAGTATCAGCAAGGCGGCGTGCAACTCCACCATGAGCACAGGCGCCCAGAAGACGTTGTAGGCGCTGCCCGTGGGCTGCGTCAACGCGACCCAGGATTCGCGATTGAAAACGTAGCCGAGTTCGAACAGGAGTTTTGTGCGCATCACCACGCGCCCGCACAAGCCTATGAAGACGAGAATCAGCCAACCGCCCAGACCAGAGGGGCCGTCACATGCACACGGGGCCGGCGCCGGCGTCCGTCGCCGGTACAGCAGCGCAGCCCCGGCAATGAGGACGGCGGTAAACAGAGCGGCCGACACGGCTGGCGGCCAGTTGAACTGGGCGAAGGTGCCGACCTGCTTGCTGCGATCCGGATGCGGAAAGGAAACCGAGTAGCTCAGACTGTCTCGGATGCGACGGACTTTCTCGATGTGAGCGGCGCAGCGGTCAACCGGGATGGCATCGTTGAGTGTGCGCAGGCGATAGTCGAGCGTCAGCAGGCGATTGCCATAGCGCACCGAAGAGTCGAATCGCACACCGTCCGTCACGATGGATTCGCGCTCGGTCCGGACCGCCCACTCTTCGGGCAGCCGCACCTCGATGGTCTGGTGGATGTCGGCAGGATACTGCAGGCCAAGTGGCATGGTGCGGATCACGGTCGTGGGAATGAAAGCGTAGGCTTCGAGATCCTGGGCGCGAAAAGTACAGGCGAGGCGCCTTGCGTCAGTCTGGTCGGGCTTCCAGATGTCTTGAATCCGGTAGCGCTCGGTGACCACAAGCTCGTTGGATTCGGGCGGGTCGAGAACCTGCACGTCGCCGTCCGCCACGATCCCCGGATAGCGCTGCGCGTAGTAATTGAGGTATTGTTTCTCAATTGCCTGCCGTGGCGTGTTGGCCAGCCCCGCGCGCGTGCGTTCGGCGTCGCGACCGGTATAGACGGTCCTTGCGACAAGGCTGGCCGGTTTGCCGTAGGCAGGCAGTACGTAGCGTTCAACGATACGCGTGGCGGAAGGCGCAGCGTGCGGACGTTCGACCGGCACGAAGCCGTCAGTGCCGGGCGTCACGACGAGCGCATGTCCATATGCCGGCAACGAATGGTCGGCCAGCCCGCCGCGCTGGTGCGCGGCGGTGGGATCCACCCACTCCGTGCGGCCGCCAAAGCGCACGCGCACGATTACGTGATCGAAGGCGTTTGGAGACGGCAGCTCGTTCGTGACCGCCTCTCGCAGTGAAGAGTGAACCAGCGCCGGCGCGGCATCGCAGCCCAGCGATCGCAGGAGCGTGCTCAGTAGCAGCGCCTTGTCCTTGCAGTCACCGAAGCGGCGCTCGAGCACGAGAGCCGGCGGATTGGGCCGGTGCGAGTTGGCTCCTAGCTCAAGCCCCAGGTAGCGGATCTCGTTCTGGACGAATCCCAAAGCCGCACACACGCGGGCCTCGTCCGTGTCGAGCGCGCGCCAGGTTGCGAGCAACGGGATCATCGTCTCCGGTGCCGGCGGTGCGGCGTACTCGGCGATAGCCCATTGCGCGACTTCCCGCCACGAGGAGTACTCGCTGAGTGTTACCTCGGGCAGGGGGCGATACCACAACGGCAGGACGTTTTCGATTTGCACTGCCGGCGTGTTTGTGAGGTCCCAAAGACGTTCGCACAGCCCGCCTTTGTCGAAGACGAGCGGTGGGCCGGCACCGCCATGTAAACGCCAGCCGAGCCACCGACTGGATGGCGACACGATGCGTAGGCGCTGGCGCACCACCGGAGTCGCCCAGCCCAGCAGGAAACTGGTGACGCAGCGGCCCCCAAACACCGGATTGTCTCCGTCAATGGTGTAAGCCACCTCAAGTACATCGCCGACGCGTACGTCCTCAGGCTGTGCGACGACCGACAGCCGTCCATCCAGCATGCGCCACTCCAGGCTCTCCTCGCGTTGCAGGGCGCGAAATGCGCCGGCGCGGAGGCGTTCAATGCGGTTGGTGCCTCGCCATAGGCAGAGCCGATGAAAGCGCAGCATCTGAAAGCTTGGATCGAACTTCACCTCAACCGTGGACTGGTCGTTGACCCCTGCCTCGGTGAGAAACCGACGCGCAAAATGCAGGTAGTGCACGTTGGTCGGTCCTAGACGCAACTGGTTGTCCACTATGACGTGGCGCGCGCCGTCGCTCATGGCGTCACGCGCCGCGTCGCTCTCAGGCGGCAAGTCCGCCACTGCGACGGGACGCACCCACTCCGGCTCGGGCGCAATAGTGAAGACCTCCGACCGCGGATGCTCGCCCCATACCACGCCAGACAGGCCGCAGACGATGTGAAGCGTTGCCCGCAGAGAAAGCCGCCGCGAGCAACGCCCGCCGACCGTCCCGGATGGTTTGCGTATGCCGGAAGATGACACGCATGCCACGATATAGACTGGAAGCCGCGCAATCAACTTCCTAATCACACTTCCTGATCACGCCACGCGCTTCCGTCAAAGAGGTGAATTGACACATTAACCGCACGCATGAAGGACACATTCCTCACGAACCCAGCGGCCTGTGTTATTACTGATACGGCTCTATTGCGGGGGCTGAAGCCAGAGACTGCTATGGCCAGGCCACCTTGACGCGGAAGAAACGGCTGGCCGCATTGGTTGCCTCCCAGGAGGCTTCGAGTGCGGACTTGCCCTCGACCGTATAGATACGCGCCGCGCCCAGATCGGGCTGCCACGTAATCCGCGGCAAGCCATCGGACAGCTCGATGCCGGCCCGGAAGACGGACCCGGCGTCCTGCGGCAGGCTGCCGGCCTCGTATTCCTGTCCGGCCGTGTGTCCGTCACCGTCCAGATCGGCGGTGGCGGTGGCGCGAAAATCGCAACCGACACCTCCACCGCAGGCACCGAGCCATGCCTCATAATCCGGGCCGGCAATATCGCCGGGAGTCGCCGCGCAGAACTCGCTAGCACCCATGTCGACCCGTGCCTCCTGGATGCGTTCGCGGCCATGGAAATCCTCGCCGCCTTCCGCGTACGGGTTCCAGCCCGTATTGCGGCAGGGCGACTCCGCCATCAGCCGCAAATCCCCGCCGTCGGGATCGCTGAACAGTGGTTCCGCGCAGAGATTGCCTTCGCCAGGCAACTCCGTCGCGGCGCAGGTGTAGCACGCGACGACGCTCGCACACTGGCTCACCGTGCCGCTTCCCCCGACAATGCAGTTGTTCAGACTGGATCCGAAGGCCCCGTGTCCGCCGCTCGCGGCATAGTTGGCGTAAATAGTACAGTTGTTGAGCGTGCCTCCGTACGCGCCTCCACCGGTCTGCCATGCCTGGTTGTTGACGATCATGCAGGAATTCGCGCGTCGCTCCAGTGGCGTGGCCACGAACACGCCACCGCCCCGAGCCTGCGCACGATTGCCGGTCACCAGGCACTGGCTGAGCATGCTGTTGTACGCCCCACCTCCATGGATGGCCAGGTTGGTGCTGATGATGCAGTTCCGCAGATCGCTGGCGTTCGCGCCGCCGCCGGCATACCCCTCGTTGCCCGCCAGCGTGCAGTTCTCCAGGATGCCCCCATACACGCCGCCGCCATTCCGCGCCCGATTCCAGCCAATCAGACAATCCCTGACTCTCTGCGCGGTTGCTCCACCAATGAACACGCCCGCTCCGTCACAATCCTGGTTGTCGCCTGTCTGCCGTGTCGCGCCTCCGCGTACAGTGAATCCAACCAGGCCGCCGTTCTCGATGAAGACGCAGCGCATGGCGCTCGCCGAGTCGAAAGCTGCCGCCCCGGGTCCCTCGATCGCCGTTGTCAGCGGTCCGTTGAGACTGCGCACGGTGATACCCTTAGAGACGATCACACGGTTGGAGAGCGTGCCGCCGGGCGTCGGACGGGCGCCCTCTCTGTAGATACCGTCCATTACCAGCACAAGCCCGTTGGACGCCGCCGCATCTATCCCCGCCTGAATGGTGCGTTTGGCGGTGGACCAGCTTTCGCCGTCGCCGCTGTCGTCAGGACACGTGGCGTCCACGTAGATTAGCGATCCGACGCTCGGGGGCGTGCTCGCGTCCCGCACCGTCAGTGTCAGGCGGCGCGTGAACACCGGCGCGAAACCGTTGTTGGCGGCAACCGTGAAACCGCCAGCGCCCGCTGCCAAGGGCGTTCCGGTCAGTGCCCCCGTAGCCAGCAGGCGCAGCCCTGGCGGCAACTTCTCGCCGTTCGCCAGGCGGAGTACCGGCACGGGATCCCCGGACATGACGATGGCAGTGTCGTAGGGCCGGCCGGCCGTGGCATCCGGCAGGTTGGGGGCGGAAAGCAAGGCCGGCGCACGTCCGACGTAACCCGAAACCGGCACGGTGTTGGTGCCGCCTGTCCGATCCGAATAGATCATGACCGTGGCGGCGAGACTTACCGCCGACGTGGCCGAGAACGTGACCGACGCCTCGCCATGACCGCCGGCGGGTATGGCCAAGGAGGTCGGCGATGCGGAGAGCGGGGGCGCCACCGTGATGTCATGAACCGAGAGCGTGGCCGTGCCGGCATTGGTCATGACCAGTGTCCTGGTCGCGGTCTGTCCGAGCTGTATCCACCCGAAGCGGAGGTTACCGCCTGGCCACAGGATGCGCGACCATGCCCGCCAGCCGCTGTCGCCCGTGCTGAAGCCACTGTCGCCGAAGGCATTCGAGGCCTTGACCCAGTAATAGTAGACGTCGCCAGGCGCAGCCGCGCCATCGTCGAAACTGTTTGTCGCCGTCGTGCCGATCTGCGAGGCCCCGCCACTGTCGTCCAGGCTGTTTCGGAAGACCCTGTAATCCGTCGCGTCGCCCGTTGCCGGCCAGGACAGATGCACGCACGACTCGTCCGTGCCGTCGCTCGCCGTCAGGTTCCCGGGTGCAGGAGGCAACGGCGTATACGTGAAGGCGACCTCGTCCAGCCAGCCGCAATCCGCTCCACTTGAATAGCTACCGTCCTTGACGAATCGCCACTTGGCGGTCTGGCTGCCGGCCGGCACCGTGACGGACACCTGCTGCCAGTCGCTGAAGCCATCGCTGCGCGCCACTTCGCTGCCGCCTATTTCGAGACACAGGTAGTCCCAGTTGTCCTCGCAGGCCACCTTCCACCAGAAGCTCAGCGTGCCGGGACCTGTTACCGTGGTCTGCAGCCAACTCTCCTGGCTGTCCCGCAGGTTGCCGCTACGGGCGGCGTCGGTGCCATCGTGAGTGGTGGCCACCTGTCCCAGCCATTCCGCGTTGCCACCCGTTGACCAGGTCAGGTCCGCGGCGTCGAGGGACGCAGCCAGGCTGACCGTTGGTTGCGGCCGGATGCCGTAGACCGCATAGTGTACCGTCCACTCGTAGCCGGCGCACTTGACCGTATCCAGGTTGTACCAGGCATCGTAGCTGCCGTACCAACCCAGGTTGAGATGGATTTCGTCGCCATTGCGGTAGCCGTCACAGACCACGGCGTGGCCATTCCCGAAATCCGACTCGGAAAAGGAATAGTACACGGGACGCCGCGCGTCTATGTCGGAGGCGATCTTCTGGTACCATTTCGCGTCCGTGTAGAACCACTTGAGGACCAGGTTGTCGCAGGCATAGCCGAAGGAGTCGCGCAGGGCATTCGCCACATCCGTCGAGAGGGCGCCGCTACCGTCGAATTCGTAGTCCATCGTCACCGTCACGCCGGCATGATAGACCAGCCGCGCCACGGCCTGCTGTTCGGCCGCGGGGCTGTCCAGGTACAAGGTGTTCGGCATCGCGGCCCAGTCGTACGCCTGCAAGCCGGCGTCGCTCGCGCGATGGGTGCCCTGACAGGCGCCCTGGTTATCCGTATAGACACTGTCCGCGGCGATGGCGGCGGGATGCTGATGGTAGCGCATGATCTGGGACATCGCGATGGCGACACATCCCGCCACAACCCGGCCGCCCGGCCCTCCGGCGGCGACCGGGCAATAGAGGTTGTATGGCTGACCTTGTCCCCATGCGGTCGTCGTGAGAATTTCGCCGGACGCCAGCGGTTCCGTGGTGACCGGCATCAGCGGCGCGGCCCCGGCATCCAGCAACTGTTGCCACTGCGCGGCATGCCTGGGATCGGGCTTCTCGCCCCTGGCCTGCAGGGCATCGAGCGCCTCGCACTCGGCTGTCAGCTCGATCCGCAGCACTTCGGCAAAAAGTGGCGGGAGGTCATCGAAGCTGCCGCGGGCGGTGTGCAGTTTGACCGGCGGCAGCAGGTCATCCGACCTGACCAGCACGAAACCCTCAGGCGCCAACGGTATGACGTGGCCAATGGTGCGGCCGTGGCGCGTCAAGGTCACCGCCGCCTGCGACATCGCCACCGCACGCTGTTCTCTCAGGCGCCTGGCCGTTGGCGTGCCAGCCGTGGCTGTCCCGTCCGCGTAGTGCCTGGCGACATAGGCGCGCGCCAGCTCACAGGCGCGCTCGGCCTTGACGGGCGCGGCCGAGACCGTCCGAACTCCGGGAGTCAGACAGCAGCAGAGAGCCAACAGTAAACGTAACGATTCTCGCACCATGACCAATGAAATCATAGCCACCGCCCATGTTCGGCGCAACCACACAAACTCGTCTATGCTATGTGTTTGCGTTGGCGAGGCGGCAGCCGCTAAACTGTCGCCATATGGTCTCCAACGAACTCCTGATCGTCGCGGGCGCGGGCCAATGCCCGTTGCTGTTGGCGCAAGGCGCGCGCGCGGCCGGCGTCAAGCGCCTCGCGATGCTGGCCTTCCGCGGTCAAACCGCGCGCGCCGCGGTAGCACTGGCGGACGAGACGCGCCGTTTCGGTGTCGGCGAAATCGAACGCTCGCTGGCTTGGGTCAAGTCGCTGGGTATCGGACAGGCAATGCTGGCGGGGCAGATCCATCCGTCGGCGCTGTTCACCACCCGTTTCGACGACACCGCACGCGCCATGCTGCGCGCTCTGCCAGTCAAAACCGCCCACACGATATTTGGCGCCGTGGCCGCGCTGTTGGAGCGCAATGGCATCCGCGTGCTGCCCGCCTCGACCTACATGGAGCGTTTTCTGCCCGAGCCGGGCGTGCTGAGCGCGCGACCGCCCGACGCCCGCGAAGAAAGCGACATTGCCCGCGGCCACGCCGCCGCCCACAGCCTCGGCACTCTCGACATCGGTCAGACCGTGGTGGTCAAGGATGGCATGGTGCTGGCGGTCGAAGCTTTCGAAGGCACCAATGCCGCCATCCGCCGCGGCGGCCGCCTGGGCGGACGCGGGGCCGTGGTGGTAAAGGTGGCGCGCGACGGGCACGACATGCGCTTCGATATTCCGGTGATCGGCGCGCGCACCGTGCCGGTGCTGCGGCGCGCGCGCGTCAGCGCGCTGGCGTTCGAGGCGCGGCGCACGATCCTGCTGGACCGCGAGGCCGTGATCGCCGCCGCCAACCGCCTCGGCCTGGCGATCGTGTCGCTGCAAACCAGCCTGCCGCCGGCGCCTACCCGCCCCGTTTCAGCAGCCGAAGGTTGAAGTCATGCCGGACAACGACAAACTCACCGGCGCTGCCGACCGCGCTCCTGGAGCCGCCCCATCGTCGGCTCCGCTGCGTGTGCTGATCGTGGCGGGCGAGGCCTCCGGCGATCTGCACGCCGCCGCGCTGATGCGCGAACTGCGCGCACGGTCGCCTCGCCCCATCGTCTTCCGCGGCATCGGCGGCGACGGCATGCGCGCCGAGGGACTCGAACTGCTCTGCCACATTGACCGCACGGCGGTGATGGGCTATTGGGAGGTGTTGCGGCACCTGCGTTTCTTCGCGCGTCTGATGCGCGAGATGCGGCTGGAGCTGGCGTCCTGGCGTCCCGACATGCTGCTGACTGTGGACTATCCAGGTTTCAACCTGCGCTTGGCCGCCCATGCCCATGTCCGCGGCATCCGCACGGTGCACTATATATGTCCGCAAGTCTGGGCCTGGCATCGCGGCCGCGTGCCGCACATTGCCGCCATTCTGAACCAGTTGATCGCGATCTTCCCCTTCGAGGCCGCCTGCTTCGAGGGCACTGCGCTGTCGGTGTTCTATGCCGGGCATCCGCTGGTGGACCGCGCACGCGAGACGCTCGCGCGGCCCGAGGCGCCGCTGCCGTGGTCGGCAGGCCGGCGAATCGCGCTGTTGCCGGGCAGTCGCGCCACCGAGATCGTCAAGCTCCTGCCGGACATGCTGTCAGCCGCTGCCCGCCTCGAGCGCAAGCTGGGCGCCTGCGCCTTTCTGGTGCCGGCCGTCTCGCCGGCCATGCGGACACTGGCGGAGCAAGTGACTGCGGGGTGCCGCGAACGTCCGACCTCCGTAAGCTTTGTGGACGGACAGGCGCGCGAGGTATTGCGGCAGGCGGAAGCGGCGGCCGTGGCGTCTGGCACTGCCACGCTGGAGGCGGCGCTGATGCATTGCCCCACGGTGCTGGTCTACCGCACCGCCTGGCCGACGTACGCGATCGGACGGCTGGCGATACGCGGTGTCAGGCATATCGGACTGGCTAATATCGTCGCCGGCCGCGAGGTGATGCCGGAACTGATTCAGCGCGACCTGACACCCGCGGCGCTGACCGAGCGGCTGGAGCGCTACCTGGCCGATCCCGCCGCGCGAGCGGCGGCCCTGGCCGATATGGACGAAGTCTGCCGCGCCCTGGGCGGCGGCGGCGCGGCCGGCCGCGCCGCCGGTGCGATTCTGGCGGGGCTGCCCGAGATGGGCCAACAGCCGGGCGCGGTCCCATAGCCGCCCATAGCCGCCGGGTAATGGGTCAGAAGCTGTGAAAAAATCGGCGGCGCGGGTGTGACCGCACCCTCCAGCATCCACGAAACGTCGTCTCTATTGGATTTCTGGAGGGTCGGGTTCCACCCCGACCGTCTTCGGCGAATTCT
>JAQULY010000161.1 GCA_028718445.1 Kiritimatiellia bacterium | reverse complement strand
ATGGCGCGGATGCGTGCCATTCCACTCCAACTGGTTATCTAGCGTCATCTCCAGCGGGTAGAAGGTGCCGCGCAACTCCTCGATCGCGGTGTAGTCGGCAGTGTCAACGCCGCCCTTCAGTGGTATGACATGTGGCACGTTATCAACGATTACCGCCAGGTCTTTGGGACCCCATCCAGTGTATGGGTTGAAGCCTTTGACGGTGTAGACGTCGGCGTGTTTGGTGACGGCGTCAATAACCGCGTAATAGTCAAAGTCGCTGTTGCTCGCTCGATCGATGGCACCGGCTGACGGGGAGGACCAAGGGTTGAAACCGAAGGAAATTTCGTATCCGTCCGGCAGACCGTCGTAGTCGCTGTCCCAGACAAAAGGATTGGTGCACCAGCGCAGCCCAACCGGCAGCACGCGCACGAACGGGTAAGGGTTACTGTTGGTGATGGCGAAGTCCGAGGCGCGATATTCCTGAATGTTATAGTAGGGGCTCGCTTCATCCGCCATGCCGCAAAGCGGCCTGGTATCTTTGGACACGTCGTTGAAGTAGAAGTAGTCCCGGTCCAGATTGCCGTTTTCCGTCGCGGTGCGGCTGGGATGGAAGGGGCGGTCAGTGGGGTTCGAGGTCCAGAGCGGCACGACGTTGGTGATGGCCGGCCAGTAGTTGGTGTTCGCCAGGTATACTGTGCCTGCGGCAGTGTAGAGACGGTGCCAACGGTCCCAACTGTATTCGAAGCCGTCGTCGAAACCGTCCTCGTCACAATCCCTGACGGATGGATTGGATGTGTCGCTGGTATCGGCGGTGTTGTTGACGGCGCGTTTGCAGGTCGCCTGACAGTCGTTGACCCAACCGTCCGACGCCGTGGCACCGGGAGCGACCAATTCGTATATCTTGGGCGCCACTTCATCGGGACCCGTATACTCCTGGATATTGCTGAAGGGCCAGTCGCTGTGCTCCCAGCCGGTCTCATCCCACCGGAAATCGCCGTCCAGGTTGCCGATGGCGCCGTAGCGGCCGTCGGGTTTGCCGGTCTCGGGATTGACGAAGAAGTTGCCGCCGTCTAGCCCCGGCGGCACTATGTCCTTGCTCTCGGGATTGAGCGGGAACATATAGTACTCCCAGCCGTCGTGCATGCCGTCGCCATCCGTGTCGCCGTTGAGCGGATGGGATCTCAGGTAAACGCGCGTGGCAGCGTTCGAGTAAACGAGGAAGTACTCCTGCTCGTTATTGAGACCGTCATTGTCGGGATCGCCACCACCGCCGTTATCGCCGGTGCGGTCATTGGGATCGAGCCCGTTATTCAGTTCCCAATTGTCCGGCAGCCCGTCGCCATCGCTGTCGTCGGTCTGAAGAATGAAGTTGGCGATCAGCGTGAACGGCTGCATGGGGGTAATCGTCAGGCTGGAGTTGAACTGGTTGGCGGGGGGTATCAGGCCCGATGGACTAGAGCTCCAACTGCTGAAGACGTTGCCGGCCGACGGCGCGGCCACGACCGAGACCGGCACGCCGGCCTCCAGCCAGTTGAGGTTATCACCCGGGCTATCCTGATTGTCCCGTAACGGCACAATGTTCCCCTGCCCCGATCCGATTACTGCGTATACCGCGTATTCGTGACGCCATCTCCAGGTGAGCTCGTTGTTATTGGTGATCGGCTCGATGAAGGCGAAATTGGTGGTGCCGCCCGTCTGATTAATCTGCGGGCCGCCGTTGGTCCACCCGGCGCAGGTATAGAGTTCGACGCTGCTGGGATTGTAGGCCGGCTGCGGCACGTTGACCGTCGGCATGCTGCCATAAACGGCCGTCTGCACGTAGGTCAAGGCAGGCTGCTGAGGGTTGTAGTTCCGGTGCGTGATGCTGAGATCACGCCCGAAGACCGCCATTACCTGCTTGTCTCCATCCACCACGATCGAGTAGCGGTACTGGTTGTTGGTGAAGACCACTTCCACTTCCGGGTGTGGCACCGTCGGGTTGGAGGGAAGCGCCCAGCGCAGCAGCGCGTAACCGTTGGAGGGCGTCGCCGTCAGGTACTGCCGCGCCCCGCGCGCCACGCTGTTGGTTCCCAACGGCGGGTCAATGAACAGGTGCTCGCCGCTGCTGCTGACCACCAACGTCGGATCCGGACGGAATACGGCCATGACCTGCTGCGTGGTGGTCATGACGATTGCGTTGCCGGTCATCAGCGGATGCGGCACCGTCGGATCGTCCGGGTGCGCCCAGTGCAGGAAGGTGTAACCGTTGGTCGGCGACGCGGTCAGGTACCGGGTGGTGCCGGCGCCAAAATAGTTGGTGCCAATCGGCGGTGTGACTACCTGGTGATGGCCGTCGCTGGTAACCACCAGCGGGTATTGCCTGAGCTTGAAGGTCGCCGTGACCGTATCGCTGCCGCCAACCTGCGCGGTCGTGTTTGGCGAGAACGCATCTGTGAACGTCGTATACCCGTGCATGGAAACCCAGCGGTCGAACTCATAGTCAGGGTTGACGATCTCACAGGAAAAACTCCAGTCGCTGGCGGTTGTCACCTGCTCGACCGATGCGCCGGTGGAGTACGTATAAATATGCTCGTCGTTTCCACTAATGCCATCGACGTAAAATCCCGGCCAGTTCATGCGCAGCGCCAGAATGAGCGCTTCGGCGCTGTTAACGGCCAGCAGACCGATCGACAAGGCCAGCAGCGACACAGCCCGGCGGCTGACGGAGTTGATCGTGATGTGATTCTTCATTGTACGCTCCCCTCTTCTTCAAAACGTTCCAATCGGCGCCGCATGGCAGACAACTGCCCCTGACGCCGGTTTAACTGCTCTATGCGACCATCCAGGACCGCCAATTCCTTGTGGCCCGCCAGCCGCTCGTCATAGCGCCGTCGCACCGCATCCGCTTCGAGGCGCAGACGTTTTAGCTCCGGATCGCTGTCCAGCAGCGCCTGCACGCGTTCCTCCCGTTGCCGCACCAGCACGGCAATCTTCCCGGCGTTGTCGCGCATTTCCAGCGTCAGCCAGGCTTGCTTATTGGTGGCGGCCTCGGCCTCGCTCGGCAGCGGCGGCATGGGCTCGCCCCAAACCATCTCCTCGGCCGCGGCAGCCTTCGCGGCGGCTGCGTTCGTGGCCCCGGCGGCGGCCGCTTCCGGAGCGACTTCGCGCCGTCCGCACCCGGCGGCCAGTCCGACCAGCAGCGCCATCGGCAGCAGTCTCCCTGGATTACATATCGCCAATCTCATCTTGTCTCCGCTTTCCTTGCGTCAAGGTCCCAGTCTTATGGCACGGAAGAAACGCTCGCTCTCGACGGGCGTTGCATTCGTGTAGCCCAACACTCCGTCGGCGGGCGCCGTTAGAGTGCCGGTAACGTCGCTCCAGACCCCTGTCGGCGTCGGCCCGGCACGCAGCACGTAGCCGCCACCCGCCTGCACCTCCCATTCCACGACCAACGGATTCCAGCCGATCAGCGTGATCGAGAAAGGCGGGAAGGGCTCCGGCTCCCCGACCGTAAACACCGTACCCGATGTATAAGGCTCCGGTATCTGCGCATGCCCCTGCGCATCGGTCGCGCCGCTGACGCGCGCTTGCACGTCGCCCGCATCGCCTGCCTGCACAATGTAGGTGAACTGGTAGACCGTCGGCGAGATGCGCGTCATGATCATGAGCGGCGTCACCGCCCCGCCCAAGAGTTCTATCGTCACATCCGCCAAGGTATACACATCCTCCGAGAAGGTTACGGTCACGGTGACGGTCTCGCCCTCCAGCAGCGGCTGCAACGCATCGGAGGTCACCGAAACCACCTCCGGCCCGAAGGCTTGCACCGTGAAGAGCACACCCGTACAGCACGCCACGGGGTCCTGCTCCAAGCCTTCCAGGTCGAAGGCCCCCGCGACCGTGCCGTACACGTCGCCTTCATCGGCGTCGGTCACGATGTAGTTGAGCGTATAGACTGTCGGAGAAACGCGGGTCATCGCGAGCGGCGGAGTAAAAGCGCCGCCGCTGAGCGCCAGCGTCACTAACGAGGCGTTGGAAATGCTCTCGCTGAATGTGGCCGTCAGCAGCACGTTGGATCCGGCGCCGAGCACGCCGTCCGGCACGGCCACGAGCGACACCAAGTTGGGGGGATCAACCGCCGGACCGCCGGGCGCCAGCGGATCGTTGCCCTGCATCATGTCCCATTGATCGCCGCCGCCGTTGCCGTTGCAGTCCGGATCGAACGGGTCGGTATCGGCGCGGAACTCGCCCAGGTTGACCAGGCAGTCGCCGTCAGGATCTTCGTTGGCGTCGTTCATCGTCGAGTCCAGACCAACCACGTCTTCCCAGACGTCATCCATGCCGTCGCCATCGGCGTCCAGCATCAGGCGCGCCGCATAGACGCGGTCATTGCCCGTGTCGGCCAGCACCACGCGATGGTGGCGTCCGGTCACGGCGAAAACGCCCTCGGGCACGTTGAAGTAGCCCATCGCGTCGCTGCCGCCAATGGCCGCGTTCAGCGCTTCCGGCGGGTAGACCGCCAAGCCCACTCCGTCGGCGCTGAAGATTTGCAGCCGGTTCAGCGTCCGTTCCATGACATAGACACGTCCGCCGACACCGATGGAGAGCCCTTGAGGATTCCCGAGCTGCCCCAGCCCCGTGCCGTATCCGCCAAATTCGCCCACATAACTGCCGTCTGCCAGACCGCGGCGCTCAATGCGGTCAGCCTCGACGTCGGCTACGTAGAGCCAGCCGTTGGCGTCGTCCACGGCCAGTGCCGAAGGTCCGCCCTGGTAGTCTGCGCCATCCCGTTCCAACTGCGCCAGCACGACGGCATTGGATCCATCCGGATCCAGGCGCTGCACACGGTAGTAGTAGGGCGCGGCGACCTGGACCAGTTGCGCATCCGCTGCATAGACATTGCCGGCGGCGTCCGCGGCCACGTCGCGAAGATAACGGAAACGCCCGGTGTCGGTGTAGATTCCCGTGGAACCGAAGGCGGGTACGACCTGCTGCAAGGTCAGGTTGGTGACTACGCCGTTGGCATTGGTGGCCATGTTGAGATAGAGAACGCGCGCGGCGGCGTCACCACCGCTGGCGCGCATGGTATCGCCGCCCACGATCAGCCGGCCGCGCGGCGCATCCACGCAGAGCGTGGCGGGATCGAAGCGGTAGAGCGATCCGCCAGCCGACACGCCGTCCAAGAGCAGGCGGCGCGTTCCGTTGGTGTCATACACCATCACGGCGCCTTCCTCGCGCGGCAGCGTGATCAGACGACTGGCAACCAGGATGGAATTACCGTACAGCACCGCCCGGCGCGGTTCGCGGAGATTGTTGGTGGCATAGGCATCGTCATTGATGCCGCGAATCAGTCCGGTCGTCCCCATGGTCTCGGGTGCTGGACCGGACGCCTCACGCGGGTCCAGACCATGCTCGATCGCCCAGCCATCCGGCATGGAGTCGCCATTGCTGTCGCGGCGGTATTGCGTCGGCTGGTCTACTATCCACCCGCCAAAGTCATGTGTCTGAGCGGTATCGCCGGTCAGCGTGTAAAGCGAAGAATCGCCCGCGGCTACAGCCTGATCGAAGGAAGGCGCATCCCATGCCCGCACATAGACGTTCTGTCCGGCGGCAAGGGCGTGCGCGAACTCGAGATCAAAACGGCCGACATCGGCAGGCACGCTCCCGGCGCCGAAGCGCCCACAGGGCAGCACGGGGACGTGCCGGGCATAAAGCACACGGTCGTCACCCGTGGGCGCGCCGTTCGCCATGGGCGGATTGGCCACGCCGTCGGCGCCCGCGTGAATGACCTGGAAAAGGCAGGCAGCAGGTCCCCCGTCGCCGGCCAGGAACTGTCCCAGCCAGTTGGTGACACCGATCGAGGCTTGCACCGTCAGGTAACGGTCGCGCACGCTCTCGGTCACGCCCGCGATGTTCAGCGCTTGCTGGCTGGAGCCGGCGAAGTCGGCGCCGTTGTAGCCGTCATGCGTCAGGTACGCGTAGGGCATGGCGAACTGGTCGGCCGTGGCAGTGCGCACCCCCACGGTGCGGTTGCTGACGATGTCGCCCGGCAGCATGATGCCATAGTAGTGGACGCCGTTGGAGAGCACCGTCATGGCCGAGTCGAACGAACCGTAGACGCCGGCGGCCTGCGCCAGCGACTGCGTGCAGGCGTTGTATACGAAGGTGTCCAGCAATGTGTCGCTACCGGCGGGAATGGTGGCAGGTTGAACGGCGATCAGGTGGATCCCCGCTTCCAGCAGACTGGTGACGCGGAAAGCATCTATGTAGAGGCCGGCGCCCGTGGTGGGCGCGTCGTTCATGAAGGCGGAGAACAAACGGAAGCGGAACGCCACCGCCCGGTTGGCGAAGCCGTCCGGCAACGCAATGGTCATCCGCTGCCACAGACCCTCCGTGGATGCGGGCAACTGTCCGGAGGCCGTGACATTCTCCCATCCGAAACCACGGTTGGCCTCGACGACGGCGCCATCACCGTCCCGCATATCGCTGGCAAAACGGAAGTCAAGCACGGGCTGCCCACCCAGTGAGACCGTGGGTGATTGCAGCCACATGTTGGCGGATGCGGGATAGGCATTGCTCAGCACCGTGCCCCAGCAGGCCGTGCCGTCGAAGGCGGCGGTCGGCCAGAGCAGTCCCGGCGCCGTATAGTCGGGCGGTGGCCCATATTCCCAGCCCACGGTGGTCGAGACGGCATACACATTGGTAGACGTGGTCCAGGCGCCGCGGCCGCGCTCAAAATCGTCGAACAACTGTGTCGCGGTGACCGGCACAACGGCCAGGGCAGAAGCCGAAGCCGCGTTGAGATTGCCCGCCAGGTCGGTCACCGCCGCGCCGTTGAGCCGAAGGACGATGCGGCCGTACTCGCGGAAACCGCCGACGGTGATCAGGAAGCGTTCGCCGCCTCCGTTCATACTCGTGACAGCAGCCCCCGTAACGGTGGTTCCGGAGAGATTGAGATCGCCTGGCGTAAGCCCCAGCACGATCTCGTTAAACCGCAGTTCGAAAATGGCGACGCCGTCCCTGTCCAGTTCGTCGCTGCCTGGGGAGACGGCCACTGGCGTGATCTTGACGGAGGGAGCAAGTGTGTCGGGGAGCCGTTCGCGCCAGGTGAACAGCAAGGCCTGGCGGTCAGCCAGTTCCATCGGACCGTATTGCGCATTGAGACCGTTGAAGGTGTATTCGCACGCCAGGAAGGCACCATCGTCCTGCAAGCCGACGGTGGCGCCGCGACCGGCGCCGGCAGGATCGTCCTGCGCCGCCGTACGGTAGTGAAACGCAATATCGCTGTTCTCGTTGGTGTTGGCGTACAGCACGGCCTGAAAATCCACGACCGGCTTGGGACTGCCGCCAGCCTGGCTCAAGCCCATGCCGCTCCAGGTGACGACCGTTCGCGCGGTGCCGTTGGTGTAATGCCGGAACCGCACGCTTGAGACCGAGGGCGTGTAGACAAGTTCGTCCCAGTGCGGCAGCACCAGCGGAGTCTCGATCGTGTCCGCGGGCAACCGCTTGTTGGCCGTGCCGGGCGCCGGCCAGCCCAGCGGTGAAATCGCCCCGTGGGCATGGACTAGAATATTGGAGTAGACCGAACCGTGGTAACGGAACTCAAACGGCAGCGTCACCGCGGTCGTCCCCAGTTGCACCGATGCCAGCTCAAAGGACTCCGCGTCGGGCTCATCCCACTGGTAGGTGGTGGACTGCAACTGGTAATTGTAGGAGACCTTCAGCCGCACCTCGCGCCGCAAGGGAGCGGCGGCAGCGCTGGACAGGTTCGTATACGCCAGCCAGTTAGTATACACACCCACCGGCAATGCCTCCGCCGCGACATTGGGCCAGACCTGCACCACCTGGCTGGCACCGCCGGTCAGCGATCCGCCCAGCGCGTCCGCACTCAACCATGGCTGCTCGATCGAGAGCGCCCAGTCCACCTGCGAAGTGGCGGCATTGACGACCGTGTAGGAGAGCGAGGACGGGGCAAACGCCCCTCCGGGGGGCCCCGCCAGCCTGCCAACGCCTTCAGGCGAGACCTTCAGCGAGTTCAGTGCCGCCAGGGCGCTTGGTAAGTACAGACGTCCTCCGGTGACGCACTTTCCTTGCAGACTGGGTATCTGGTTGGCAGTCAGACGCGCGGCGTCGAGCAGGGCGTCGCGAATACCGCCATACAGCATGTCCGGCGCGTGGCTCCACAATAGAGCCGCCGCGCCGGCCACATGCGGCGTGGCCATCGAGGTGCCGCTTTTTGTAAGGTAACCGCTGTCATTGTCGTGGCTGCAACTGTAAATAGCGCTACCGGGAGCGCCCAGATCTACCGTTACTTGGCCGTAGTTGGAGAAATCCGACCGCGTCATGGGCGTGCCCTGCGCGAGCGACGCCACAGCGATGATGTTATCGTTGGTGTAATTTGAGGGAAAGCTAGGATAAATGTCGTTGTCCATGCCGTCATTGCCAGCCGCGGCCATGAAGAGCTGGCCCGCCTGACGCGCCAACTCGATGGCGTCCTGCATCGCTTGCGATTCGCCGCCGCCGCCCCAACTGTTGTTGGAAAGATGAATACGCGGACGTCCGTCCTGACCGTTGAACCATGCGACATATTCAATGCAGAGAGCAAGTTGGTCGTTCCAACCCATGCCGCTTGCGGACAAACCCTTGACGCCCACCAGTTGAACTTGCCAGCAGACACCCACAATGCCGGTCGCATTGTTGCCGACGGCGCCGATCGTGCCGGCACAATGCGTGCCATGGCCGTGATCGTCGGTGGGATCGTTGTCGTCGTTGACGAAGTCCCAACCATGCACGTCGTCTACATAGCCGTTGTCATCGTCATCAATGCTGTTGCCGGGTATTTCGCCCGGATTGGTCCAGATGTTTGCCTCCAGATCCTTGTGCGTACGGCTGATGCCGGTGTCTATCACCGCCACCACGATCTCACCGCTGCCGGTCGTGACGTCCCAGGCAGCTTCCGCGCCGATGGCGTTGGGGCCGAGTCCCCAGAGCTGCGCCGGAAAGGCCGGATCGTTGGGTGTCAGCAAGGCCCGCGCACGGTAATTCGGTTCGACATAGCGCACGTCCTCATCCTCAGCCAACCGCTCGGCGGCGGCGCGCAATTGCGCCAGGCTGCGCCCGGCGGGCAGGGTAACACGCTCGGCGTTGAGCTTTCGAAACCGTCGGGTGACGCGCGCGCTCACCGCGGCGTGGCTGGCACGGGCGCCCGTCGTCAGCTTGCGCGCGCCGGACGACCGGTAGCCCACGATCAACTCGTCGGGCTTGTAGTCCCCTTCCCGCAGTTGTTCCCAGCGCACATGCGCCGTCGCCCGCGCCGCGTGCTCGGATTGGGCCAGCCCCGGCAGCGCCAGCAGGCACACCGCCAGGCCCGCCAGTATGTGCTTCTTTGCGCTCATTCCGGCCTCACTTCTCTATCGCTCCCGTTCCGCCCTGCACCGGATATGGCCGGCGTCCCGAGCGCCAGGGGGCGTTGGTGGCGCCGCCGGCTGTGCGGGTCGCGGTCTGACGCGCCCGCGCAGCCGCTTCGGGGCCGATCACGCGCAACCCGGCGTCCAATGCATTCAGTCGTTTGGCCACACGCTGCTGCTCATCCATCAGATCGCGTAGCTTGGCGATGCTCATGAGCCGCTGTTCGTAAGCCGCGCGCGCGCGCGTGGCCTCTTTTTCCTGAACCTGCAGCGCCTTCCGCAGTTGTCCAATTTCGGGATCGTATTTCTCGGGATGCTCGCGTATTTCGCCGATGCCGCGCGCGCACTCGCGCAGCCGCGTCAACAACTCGCGCCGCTCCGCGATCGCCGCCTCCACCGCGTTGGTCGAACCGGCGGAGGTCACTGAAACGGTGGCGCCGGTGACCACCGGCTCCGCCCGGGCGCACTCGCCCCAGAAGACCACGCAAAAAGCCGGCGACAACAGGCATATAGCGCCAGAAATCACCGCCAAAGTCCGCGCTGTTTCCAGCGCATACCCAGTCACTGAAATAGGCTTATCCATGTCTCGATGTAGCGTAACACTTGGGCCGGTCAGGATTCAAGCGCTAACAGAATCAAAATTGCGAACTTTTCCTGTTGCGTTTCGGCGGGTGGTGCACTACGCTCCGCGCTGCTGGAATTTGATTGTGCCGATTCCTCCAGGCGTCCGCCGCGGACGGGCTCCTGCGCTGTTGCGATTACCCGCACGAAGGAACTCTGATGACGCATCGCTCGTGGCTAACCTTGACCGTCCTGTTGATGCTTGCCGTCCTGTCCCGCGCCGAGGAGACGGGCTTGATCGAGCGGGGAGGCTGCTATCAGGACGGGCGCTACCACCACCTTCGGCTTTCCGCCGGCGGCATCGTCGAAATCGAAGGCATGGTGGAGGAGACCACCCGCAAGTTCTACAGCGTCACGGGCAACACCAGGAGCCAAGCCGACGCCGAGACCTACGACGAGAGCGACTTCAACATGCAGGGCCCCTACCCCGCTCTCGGGCTCTCTTACGAGGTCATCTGGAACTACGTCACCTTCAACGCCGACGCCACCTTCTTCTGGCCCTCGACCAGAGCCACCGCCCGACGAGATTACTACC
>JAQULY010000160.1 GCA_028718445.1 Kiritimatiellia bacterium | reverse complement strand
CAACGCCGCCAGCGCCGCCCGGTCCAGATCTTCGAAGCCGCTGCCGTGTTTGATGTCGACGGCGCCTACGCGTCCCTCGGCCGTGACCTCCAACTCGACCACCAGCGAACCCTCCTCACCGCGCTGACGCGCGCCCAAGGGATACACGGGGCGGATGTCGCGCCGCGGGGTAGGGGGCGAATCGTAATCTCCGTCCGCCGTCTCGGCGGCCGGCGCCGCGGCGACAGGCGCCGGCGCCGGCGCGGGGGAGGGGGGCGGCGCAAGCTGCGCCGGCGTGCCCGCGGCGGCGGGCGCCGGCTCAGGTGCGGGAGGCACCGGTGCGGCTTGTGGCACTGGCGTCACGGCTGCCGGCGGCATTGGCGCCGGCTGAGGCTTCGGTTCGGGTGCAGGTGGCGGTGGTTCGGGTTTGGGTTCGGGTTTGGGTTCGGCCGGCGGCGGAGGGGGAGGGGGTGGTGGCGGCGGTTCTGGTTTTGGCTTGGGCGGCGGCGGCGGTGCCGGCGTCGGCGTTACCACCACCTTAGGCGCCGGCGCCGCCGGCGCCGCGGCGGGTTTCGGCGCGGTCAACTGCACGTAAACGCGCGTCGCACGCGGCGGCGCCAGCTCCGGCGGTGCGCCCGCGGCACTGGCATGCCAGAACAACAACGTCGCGGCGGCATGCAGCAGCAACGCCAGCAGCGCGCCCAGCATCAGATCGCGGGAGCGCGGCGTGGGGCCGGTCATTGCGCCTTCTCCGCTTGCACTTGAAAAGCCACGGCGTCAACACCCGCCGCGCGCAGGCTGTCCAGCAGTTCGATGCCGTCGCCGAGGGGCGCGCGCCGGTCGCCGCTGATCAGCACGGGCAGTTCTTCGCGCCGGTGCCGCTCGACCGCCGCCAATAGAAGTTCTTTACGTGCCATGTCGCGCCCGTCGAGTTGCAGGGAGCCGTCGGCGCGCAAGGTGATCACTAGTTGGGCGCCGGTCGCGCGCGAGCCGTCGGCGCGGGGCAGCTCCACGCGCACGCCGCGATGCGTGGTCATCGTGAACATCGCGTAGATGAAGAAGACCAGCAGCAGGAAGACGACGTCCATCAGCGGCACCATCTCGATGCGGGCGCGCCGTTCCTCATATCCCGTTTCCAGGCGCATCGGCTTGTCCTCGGTGGTAGGCGACCTCGCAACGATGGAGGGTCTGCTCAAGTTCGCGCGCGTTGCGTCGCAGTTGCGAGAGAAAGGCGTTGAACGGCACCAGCGCCAGGATCGCCACGATCAGTCCCGCCGCCGTCGTGATCAGCGCTTCGGCGATGCCGCCGGTGACGGCGGTCGGATCCTCCACCCCCGAGGCGCTCAGCAGATGGAACGACCGGATAATGCCGGTCACCGTTCCCAGGATGCCCAGCAACGGTCCCAACGTGACCACGGTGTCGAGGATCGAGAGCCCGTGGCGCAAGGAGTCCAGCAACGGATCGGCGGCGGATTGCAGGCTCTCCGCGAGGCCGATCTCGCTGTGGCGCAGGCCGTTGGCCAGCACCTTCCCGACGGGTCCGGACACCTCGCCATCGCCGATGGCTGCGGCCTCGTCGCGGCGACCCTCCTGCAGCGCGACGAGCAGACGCTCGATCTCCGCCACGCCGCGCCGGCGGCGCGCGTTGTAGCGCGCCAAGACGATGGCCCGCTCGATCACGATGGTCAGCGCCAGCAGCGAACACCCCAGCAGCGGCCACATCACCGGCCCGCCGCGCACGAACGCGGTATGAGCGCTATGCCAGGGCTGCCAGGCCAGCGGCAGCATGGGCAGACAGAGCGGCATTGTCACGAACTGCATGGTGTCTTCCTGTCGGATGCGGACGTCAGAAGGCGCATGCCACCGCCGTCTTCCAGGTGCGGCCGGGGGCCGGATAGTAGCCGGTGTCGAACATGCCCACGTAAGCGACATTAGCGTATTGCGCATCGAAGACGTTGTCCACTCCGAACAGCACCGAGCAACTGGCGAATCGCTCGGGCGTGTAACGCAGGGCGAGGTCCAGCGTGGAGTAACTGGGCAGCTTGGCGGCCTGGTTGGCATAATCGCCGCCGACCGTCTGATGGCTGACAAAGTGGCAGGTCGCCAGCAGCTCCAGTCCGGCCGGCAGGTTGGCCGAGGCATTCACGGCGACATGGTGCGGCGGCACCAGCGGCACGTCGCAGCCGTCAAAGGGGCCGTCGCTGAAAGTGGCGTCGGTGTAAGTGTATTGCAGGCCGGCGGAAGCCACCTCCTGACGCGCCCAGGAAAGGCCCGCTTCGGCACCCTGACGGCAGGTGTCGTCCATGTTGGCGTTGTCGCCGGTCACGGGGTTGTAGTTGATCTCGTTACGCATGTCCATGCGGAACAGCGCGGCCTGGGCCTGCCATTCGCCGGCCAGCCGCACCAGACCACCGACCTCATAGTCCAGGCCGGTTTCCGGCTCCAGGTCCTGATAGAAGCGGTCACTGCCGAAGCCGTAGTAGCTGACCTGTTCGTCAATGAAGGGCAGGCGATAAACGGAAGCGGCGCGGGCGTAGAGCTTGGCCGCGTCATGCGGCCGGTAGAGCAGGCTGGCCGCCAGCGAACTGGCGTTGTGCACGGCGGCGTCGTCCACGATGCAGTCGCCAGCAGGGCTGGTGACATCGGCCACGTAACGTGCCTGCTCGACTCGTCCGCCCGCGCTCAACGTCCAGCGGTCGGCGAAGTCCAACTCGTTCTGCGCGTAGACCCCCACGCTCTGTTTATCGATCTTGGCGTCCAGCAGCTTGGTCTCGCGGGCGAGATCCGCGAAGCGGTCGGCTGTGAAGTCGTCGAAATAGAAATCCACGCCGGTCAGCAGCCGGTCCGGACGGTTAAGCAAATCGGTTTCCAGCGCGTGCTTGGCGGTCAGCGTCAGGCTGTCTACGGCGGTGTCCGCGAAACTGGACCAGCCCACCAGATCGTTCTCGACTTCGCGGCGGTTGACGATGGCGTTCAAGGTGAGGTGGCCATCGGCATCGGTCAGCCAGTCCAGCGCGGCATTGGCGTTGTAGCTCTCCGTCGAGACGTCGTCGTCAGGCGTGGTGGTCTGACGGGGATCGTCGTCCATCTGTTCCTTGGTCAGGTGTCCCGCCAGGCCGTTGTCATAGCGGTCGTAGGAGACGGCGGCGGTGGCGCTCAGGTTGTCGTTGAGGCGCTGCCGCGCGCCGGCGCGCGCGCCGAAGGCGTCGAAGTCGCTGTTGTGTCTGTAGCCGTCGCTGGTCTGCCAGTCCGCGCCGGCATTCACGCTGGTCTGCCCGTCGGCGCGCGTGACCGCCGCCCGGCCGGCATAGCTGTCGTAGGAGCCGGCCTGCGCCGACAGCTCGGTGCGGTCGGCGGGGGCTTCGGCGTGCGTCACGATGTTGATAACGCCCGAGAGCGCATGGTCGCCGTAGAGCATGCTCTGGCCGCCCTTGAGGATCTCGATGCGCTCGACGCTGCCGAGCGGAATCTGCAGCCAGTTGATGCCCGCCATGTCGGGCGTGTTGAGCCGCTGCCCGTCGCGCAGCACCAGCACGCGTCCGTGCGAGTTCTCGCCGAAACCGCGCAGCGCGACCTCGGCCTGGGCGGCATTGCCGTAGAGCGAGCGCACGTAGACACCGCCCAGGTCGCGGAGGGCATCGGCGACGTTGCGGGCGCCCGTCTCCCGCAGTTGCTCGGCGGTGATGATGGAGACCTGCGCCGGCACGGACTCGGGGGCGCGCTCGACGCGTGTGGCCGTCACGGTTATCGGCGGCGCCTGGAAGGCGTTGGTGGCGGTGGTTTCGGCCCGCGCCGAGCAGGCCAGTGTTAGCAGCCAGCAGACGGCCGGCAGCCGGTTTGATTGCAGTGACATGTCGCTCTTCCTCGTGGCGCCCTCGTGCGGAGCGCGTGCGTATCGCGCGGTTACGTCAAGCTGCCGCCAACGCGCACAAACCCGGTCCCGTCCGCGCGCGACGCCTGCCGCGGGAAACGGCCCGCACAGGCGGAGAAGTGCAGCCGGTGGCGACGTAGAACCGTCACCGTGGGCGACGCTCCCCAAGGCGCGAAGGAGACCCGAACATATGCGCGCCGGCACGTCTTCTGGCTCACGGACGAAAACTACGCCCCGGCCTTCTCTCCCGCCTGTCGCGGGAAATGGCGAATGGGGTTGACATCCGCTTACAGCGGCGCGACCGCGTCCGATTCTCACGGACTTCCGTTTGCCGGCTCGCACCTGAAGCGAGGCCAGAGTATGCCACTTGCCCCGAAATGTCAACGTTCGGCGCTGCCGTTCCGGCCCGCTGACAGCGCCGAAGAAAGACGGCGCAACTGTAATGCAAACAGCGGCGCTGGTCAGTGAAATACAACGCGAGACCACATCGCGCGTTGTGCTGTTGCGCTTGACCGCATCCTTCAGGACGACTAGCATTTTCGCAATTAAGTGGAGTATGCTCACATGGACTGATTGGACCGATTAGATGAGAAGTGTGATCATTATTGGGCCACCTGCATCGGGCAAGCTGACCATCGCCAAGGCACTGGCAAAGGCGAACGGCTATTTCTTGTTTGATAACCATCGGTCGATCGACGCCCTCGGGACACTCACGGCGGATCAGCAGGTGACGCCCAAGGGTCTCTGCCACGCCATCCGGGTGGCCGTATTGCGGGCCGCCGCGGCGTCAGGAACACCGATCGTTTTCACAATGGTTTATGGGCACCGGGTTGATGAAGAAGTGATGCAGGAGTACACTAGAATTCTCACTACCGATGCACCTCCGTTGATCGTCCAGTTGCATTGCGCAAGGGAAGATTCGCGCAGACGGTGCGGGGACGAGTCTCGCTGCGGCACATCAAAGATCCGAGAGCCAGATCGCATCGACGGGCTCTACGCCAAGTTTGATCTTGAGAGCGACTACGTTTCCCCGACGCAGGAAGTCGTACATCTAAACACGTCGAAGCTGTCCGTAGAGGAGTCGGTCAGATCGATCATGGAAAGAGCCTAACAAGCGCCCGGAACGAGACGTTGAACCTGCGGCGGATTCAACGCGTGCCGCGCGTCGGGCCAGCGCGGGCAAGTCCGCTCCGGCATGCGACGTAGCCCGGTCAGCCGGGCCTGTTGGGCGAAAGGATGGGGGATATGATAGCCATTGAAATGTCCGACACTGATATTACCCTCCGCGTGCTCGGGAGCCACAAGATATGGGCACTGAAGAGTGCCGTGCGTTTCAGGAAGGATCAAGTTGTCTCAGTCGCTGAAGCCGATCTCGCTCTTCGGCCTCCGTGGCTGCGGTGCCCCGGCACTGCAATCCCCTGGCTCATCTGTGCCGGGACTTACTATGGCGGAGGGCGAAAGGAATTCTGGGACCGGACATTTCGCGGGAAAGGCATTCGGATCGATCTGCGCCACGGTCCATACAGCAGAATTGTTGTTGATGTTGCCGATCCCGCCGCGGCGATCAAGACGTTGACGTCAATCTCGGGGAGCGGTCGCCCAACAGGTGGTGGAGAGGAGACGTGAGCGTGAATGACACCGGGATGGTCGTTGTAGCGGTTGGCGTTCGCCTCGCGATCGTCGCGTGTCTTGTCTATCTTGTCGTGAGGCGGGCGCGACGCGCAAGGCGGGAGAGACTGGAATTGCGGGAGAGAGTTGAGGCGGCGATCGCCAAGATCACGGCGGATGGAAGGATCGAAGGGCCGAAGGGCAGATACAGACCAAGAAACTGGGCCAGAAAGTGGGTCCGTTACGCCAACGACTTGCCTGCTCCCCGTCGGCACTACGAGATGGGCTGTCGCGAACTCCCCGACTACCCGAGGATCAACGAATGAAGAGCGCGGAGCCACGGCGTCCATGGTGGAACCACTCGGCGACCCCGATTCGATTATCGAGGGAACCATAGACGAACCAAACTAACACCGAACTCCGAGTGTCGAAGACGACAACCGCCTAAGCGTGGCTTTCCTTCGTCATTCTGCGGTTCGATATTCTGCGGTTCTGCGGTTCGCCTGGAATGAGACGGAGAACATGGTCCATTGGGTATCAAGTCGTCCGTCAGTCCCTCCTGTCCCTGAACTGCTGTTTCGTCTTCTAGTGTTCCGGCGCGGACGGTTCAGGCGTGAACTCCGCCGTGGCCTCGGCCTCCTCGACCGTGTTCTCTGCCGCGGCCGTCTCCGGCGCGCCAGTTGTTTTCTCCGCGATCTCCTCCACGGGCTCTTCCGTCTTGGCGGTCTTCGGGCGGCGCGGCAGCGGACTCGACTTGGAGCGCTGGAGCGTGGGGTCGAGTTCGTTCAGTTCATCCAGGCTCTTCAGTCCGAAGTGTTCCAGGAAGCTGGGCGTGGTGCCATACAGGAAAGGCCGCCCGGGAAGCTCGCTCCGCCCCACGATGCGGATCAGGTGCATCTCCATCAGGGCCCTGATGATGTGATCAACGGTGACGCCGCGAATGCCCTCCAGTTCCGACTTGGCGATCGGCTGGCGGTAGGCGATGATCGCCAGCGTTTCGAGCGCCGGGCGCGAGAGGCGGTTGGGACGCTCCTGCTTGAGCAGACCGCGCACCCACGCGCCGCAGCCGGGCTGTGTCTGAAAACGGTAGCCGCCGGCGACCTCGCGCAACTCCATGCCCAGGTCCAACCGGTCGAGGTCCTTCTGGATGTCGGCCAGCGCGTCGCGAATGTCGCGCGGCGCGACCGTGGCGAATGGAGACAGGCTGCCTTCGTCCGCGCCGGGAGTCTCGGCCAGGCACTTGCGGATGGTCTCGACGGACAGGGCGGTCTTGCCGCTGAAAACCAGCGCGCCAACCACCTGGCGTAGACTGCGGGCGGCCGGGGTCTGCGGCTCTTCGTTGTCAGACATTTTCGCTACTCCCTATCAGGGGCGCCGTCGGCGACTCCGGACGCGGGCCGTCCTGCACCGGCAGGATCACAATCTCGGTGAAAGGCGCCAACTGCTGCACGGAAACCTGGCGCAGGCGCAGCAGTTCGAGCAGCGCCAGGAAAGTGACGATGACCTCGCCGCGCGCGGAATGGCTGTGAAACAGGCGCGAGAAGGCGACCGGTTCCTGCCGCCGGACCATGGTCAGGATCGCCTCCATCTTGTCGGGCACGCTCCAGCGCAGCGGTTCGAGGTGGCCCAGCGGTTCGAGCGGCGCGCGCGCCAGCACCTCCTGGAAGGCTGTCAGCAGATCGAAGAGACCGACATCGCCCAGGGGGCGGGCGTCAGGCTCTTCGGGATCGGCGTGCGCCACGTCGCCGCCGAAGAGGAAGCGCTCGCTCTGCACGAACTCGCGTTCCAGCAGCCGCCCGGCGGCGTCCTTGAATTTCTTGTATTCGATCAACTGACGAACCAGGTCGAGGCGCGGGTCCACGCCCTCCTCTTCCTCCTCCGTCTGGTCGGGGCGCGACTCGACCGGCAGCAGCATGCGGCTCTTGATGACCATCAGCGTGGCGGCCATCACCAGGAACTCGCCCGCGATGTTGAGATCGAGCATCTTCATCAGGTCGAGGTAGGCCAGGTACTGAGTGGTGATATGCTCGATGCGGATGTCGTAGATGTCGAGTTCGTCGCGGCGAATCAGGTAGAGCAGCAGGTCCAGCGGTCCCTCGAAGACATCGAGGTCCACTTTGTATTCGTCTGGCGCGGCGAGTGTCTTCATGCGATCCCCACGGCGCGGCGCGCGGCATCCAGCGTCCGGCGCGCCTCGGCGCGCGCGCGGGCGGCGCCGGCCTGCAGGATGGCTTCGACCCGTTCCGGCTGCGCTGCCAGTTCGGCGCGTTTCCGGCGCAGCGGGGCGAAGGCGGTTTCGAAGGCTTCGGCCAGCGCCTTTTTAGCCGTGCCATAGCCGAAATTGCCGGCGCGGTAGCGCGCGGCCAGCGCCTCGGCTTCGTCACCCGTGGCGAACAGCTTGTACAGGGCGAAGACGTTGCAGGTGTCCGGGTTCTTGGGCGCTTCCAGCGGCGTGCTGTCGGTGACGATCCGCATGATGCGCGCGCGCGTCTCCTTGGGATCGCCGAAGAGCTCGATGGTATTGCCGTAGCTTTTCGACATCTTCTGGCCGTCCAGTCCGGGCACGACCGCCACGCTCTCCTGGATCGAAGGCTCGGGCACGGTGAAGACTTCGCCGAACTGGTTGTTGAACTTGATGGCGATGTCGCGCGTGACCTCGACGTGCTGTTTCTGGTCGCGGCCCACCGGCACGAGGTGTGACTGGCAGGCCAGGATGTCGGCGGCCATCAGCACGGGGTAGTTGAAGAGCGCGGCGCTGGCGGGAATGCCCTTGGCGAGTTTGTCCTTGTAGGAATGGCAGCGTTCGAGCAGGCCCATGGGCGTGACGATGGAGAGCAGCCAGGTCAGTTCGGTGATCTCCGGCACGTCGCTCTGGCGGAAGAAAACGGTGCGCTCGGGGTCGAGTCCGCAGGCCAGGAAATCGAGGGCGACGTCCCAGGTATCGGTGCGCAGGCGCGCCGGATCGCTGACCGTGGTCAGGGCGTGGTAGTTGGCGATGAAGAGGAAGGCCTCGCCGCGCGTCTGCAGCTCGATGGCGGGCTTCATCATGCCGAAGTAGTTGCCGAGATGAAGTTTGCCTGAAGGTTGAATGCCCGAAAGAATACGCATGCCATGAACTCCCGCGCCCGCGCCGACAGGGGGCGCGCAACAGGATGGAAGCATACCCGCCGCGGCGCGCCTAGGCAAGCGGATGCGTGACTTCAGCGAATGCGTGACTTCGCACCAGTGAACGGTCGTGCGCGCAGGTTCAGGCTGACTCGCTACCGCTCGCCAATGGCAGACGGACGTGAGTCGCGAGCCGTTCGCACAGTCGTTCGCGGAGATGGGGCCGATCGCGGGCATACAGCGAGAGCAGCCTCTTGCCGGCTTGCTGGTAGAGCTTCTGCTTTTCGAGCATGCCGATGCGGTAGTCGAGGTTATCCTCCATGCCCCAGTACTCGATGTAGAGGTCGTACTCGGGCAGGTAGAAGTCGGGGCGGATGGCGTAACCCTTCACGATGCGGAAGCGGTTGTCGTAGCGATAGGCGATGCCCATCTCTGACAGCGCGTCGGCGATCTGGCGTTCGCCGTCGGACTGCACTACGGTGCCGTCCGTGGCGGCGATGGTCTTCTGTAGTTCGACATGGGTTTCCCAGTTGCGGCGTTCGAGAAAGACTTTGTCGAAGCAAATGTCGCAGTAGTCGCGCTGGAAGGCCTTTTGCGAGCGCTCGTGTTCGTCGGGTGCGAGGGCGCGTTTGCAGCGCTGGCAGACATACACCGCTTGCCGCTCCGCCAACTCGACCGCTTGGCGGATAGCGGTGGCCGCGGCGCCGGCGGCCGTGCGGACGTAGTCGCGTGCCCGCGGCGCGACCGCCAAGTCGTCGAGATCGTGCAGGTGTTCGCGGGCGGCGACGCCGTAGCACTTCAGCGCCTTGAGGGTGTATTGCTGTGTCTGCGGGTGCGGGTCGCGTAGCGCCACGGGCGCCAGGGCGCGCACGGCGGTCGCGGGATCGGCCCCAAAGCCTGACAGTTTGCCGATCGCCGAGGCCGCCAGCCGGCGCACCTCGGGCGACGGCATCGCGAGCAGGCGGGTCAGCTCGGGCAAGACCGCCGGATCGTTCGAGCGGCCCAGCGCCAGCGCCCGTTGCACGGCGGCATGGTGCTGTACGCGGTCCATGGAATGCGTGCTCACAGATCACCTCCCACTTGCTGCTGGAGGGCGTTGGCGAGCGACAGCGAGTTCGCGGCACGCTGTCAGCAGCACTGTATGCGCTCCAGCCTCAGAACAAATACACAACCATGACTCACACCGCGCCTGTGCGTCAATCAATAGTTGGGAGAGATGGTGGACCGCTCCACGTTTGTGCTTCATATATGGCCGCTAGTGAGGCACAATAGCGCCAATCGGTGTCTGAAGGACTCAGGACCATCAATGGAGAGCATGTCATGAAACCACTTGTGCTGGGGATCATCATCGGCAATCGCGGGTTCTTCCCGGAGCACCTCTGTCAGACCGGACGCAGAACCGTGCTGGACGTTCTCAAACGGGAAGGCATCGAGGCGGTCATCCTGGACGCGCGGGTCGGCAAGCACGGCGCGATCGAATCGCTGGCCGAGGCCCGGGCCTGCGCCAACCTCTTCAAGAAGGAAGCCGCGCGCATTGACGGCGTGCTGGTGACGTTGCCCAACTTCGGCGACGAACGCGCCATCGCCAATGCCTTGCGCTGGTCGGGCCTGAACGTGCCGGTGCTGATCCACGCCTTCTCCGACGATCCGGCGCAGATGGGCATCACAACCCGCCGCGACAGCTTCTGCGGCAAGATGTCGGCCTGCAACAACCTGCGCCAGTACGGCATCGCTTACTCGCTGACCGAGCAGCACACGGTTGACCCGCGTTCGGAATCGTTTGGGGCCGACCTGCGCAAGTTCGCCGCTATCTGCCGCGTCGTCCGTGGCCTGCGCCACCTGCGCATCGGCATGCTCGGCGCCAGACCCGCGGCCTTCAATACGGTGCGTTTCAGCGAGCGCCTGCTGGAAGCGGCCGGCATCAGCGTCGAGACCGCCGACCTCTCCGAGATCGTCGGCCAGACCGGCCGCATG
>JAQULY010000159.1 GCA_028718445.1 Kiritimatiellia bacterium | reverse complement strand
GAAGGAGCAGAGAATGACACTCACGTACGCAGGCAAGAAGAAGTAGCTCGAGAAATATAAAAGAAAGAACCGCGTCCCATCAGCGCCAGGCGGAAGCGGCTCAACGCCTCCCAGCCCAGCAGCACGTGGCAGGCCGGGGGCTTGATTTCCCGGCCCACGATGGAGATGAAGGCGATCTGGCTGGAGCCGGGCAGGCGCAGGCCGAAGATCTCGTCTCCGGACATCCACGACCACGGCGCCAACCGTTTGAACAGGTCGGCCGCCTCGCAGAGACTCCGCCACGACGCGACGTCGACGCCATAGAGGCTCTGCTTTGGCTGGTCGTCCATCGGTCGCCCGTCAGCGGTGCCGCACCGGCAGGGCCCGGCCGGCCTTGGCGCTCTTGAAGGCCATGTCAATAATGTGAATCGGCCGGCGCGCCCATTCGCCGGTGATCGTCAGCTCGGCGCCCTGCGTCAGATGGTCGGCGATGTTCTGGTAGAACCGCCACCACTCGCCCTCCGGGTTGCGCCCGACGGTCTTGACCGTCTCGCCCCCCTTGGCGTGCGTGATCATCTCGAAATCGGGGAAATTCATCACGTAGGTGCCGCGCGTGCCGGTGAATTCCACCACGCCCGGCTTGGGGTTCGACTCGATGTTCGAGATGCGCAGCGTCAGCATGCAACCCCGCTTGAAGCGCACGACGGCGGTGGCCTCGTCCTCGATACCGTCGCGCGCGCCCCAACGGGTCTGCGCGCCCCAGAAACCACTGTGCGCATAGCCGCTGATTTCGACCATGTCGTCGGCAATGACCTGCAGGGCATATTCCAGCAGGTGCACGCCCCAGTCATAGAGGATGCCGCCCGAAATGCTCTTGCTCGAACGCCACCAGTCGCCCGGCTTGCTCCAGCCGCCCATGCGACACTCCACGCGCACGAGCTCGCCCAGCGGCTCGCGTTCGTTCTTGATGCGCTTGAGCGCCTCGACGATATGGCCGTCCCAGTGACGGTTGTGGTACGTCGAAACCAGCACCTTACGCCGGCGCGCCTCGGCGATCATGGCATCGCATTCGGCGGTGGTGATGGCCATGGGCTTCTCGCACACCACGTTCCGTCCGGCGCGCAGACACTGCAGCGCCAGCTTGGCGTGCGTGTTATGGGGCGTGATGATGGTGATCAGGTGCGCGTCCGACTTCGTCAGCAGTTCGCCGGTGGAACGGAAGGTGGCGATGCCGGGAAAATCCTGCTTGGCGGCCTCCAGGCGTTTGGGATCGAGTTCGGCCACCGCCGCCGGCGTCATGCCTGCCCGCTTCATTTCGTTGAGGTGCAGCCGCCCCATGTTGAAGGCGCCGCCGTAGCCCACCACCGCCACCTTGATGTCCGCTGCCCGCTTGAAACGCTTCATAGTGCTCCCTTTCACGTCTCCTGTCCGGTTGCAGGGACGCGGCCATTTCATGGTAGGCCGCGCGGGGATCGAACCCGCGACCCCGTGATTAAAAGTCACGTGCTCTACCGACTGAGCTAGCGGCCTGTGAATGGCGGCATGATACGTCAACGCGGCGCGGCGTATCAAGCCGCGTCTCAATCCTGGCAAGCGCGGCGCGATATGCTATGCTGCTGTTCGTGATGGGCGGGGAAGCCCAGTCATCCAACGGAGTGCATGATGTCGAAGATCTTTTTGCGACGGTCGCTGTTGACCTGCGGGCTGCTCTTCACCACGGCCGTGTTACGCGCGGAGAGCGTGACCGACAGCGACGGCGACGGCACGCCGGATGCCGCCGACGCCAGACCCGGACTGGCCGATTTTCCGCTGCATTGGTCGGTGGAGTCGCTGTCCTTCCGTTGGCTGCCGTCCGAGCCCGAGGCGGCTCCCGCCACCTCGCCCGCGCCGGCCTGGGCGTCGGCTACGGAGTTGACTCTCTTCAATCGCTGCGAGCAGGGCGCCGTTCCCGGTTCACGCCGCGGCGCCGCGCTCACGGCCAGCCCCTTTGACCAGCCGTCCGGCGGCGCGACGGCCAGCAACTCCGCTTGTGTCGCCTTCAGCCTGTTCGGTTCCGGCGAGGCGGAGTGGCAGACACTGCAGCGCGTGCGCGCGGCGCAGTTGGCGCTCAATACCAGTCATGCACGCCAACCCGCACGGCTTGAGTTCGTGCTGGCCCTGCGTAATCGCGGCGAAGGTGACTGCCGGATCGATCGGTTGCGCGTGCCGGTCGCCATTTCCGGCCGGCGCGTGGCCGACGCCATGCCCGCCGATCCGGCCATGCGCGAACGCGGCATCCTCGTGCCCGCCGGCACCCAGGTCCGCCGCGTGGTGCTGCACGCCGACATCTCCGCGCGCAATGTTCCGCGGCTGCTTGACGGCATGCGCAGCGCATCGCCGCGTCTGCTGTGCGAAGACTCCGCCGGGTCCATCGCCATCGGCGCCGGCGACAATGCCGTGGACCTGTGTGCGCGTTTGCGCGCCATCCGCGAGTGCACCGTGGAAGTGACGGTCATTGGCGGCGACGGCCACATCCTGGTTTGGCGCGCTGCGCGCCGCGTGGGCCGGCAACCGCAACGCGTCGCCGACTGCTTCGATGCGCTCAATACGGCCGGTCGCGAACGCCTGGGACGCGCCCTCTGGCAGGAACGCGACGGGTTCCTGACCTCTCTGTCCGGCTGGGATACCGGCGCCTGGGACCGCTGGTGGCACGTGCGCCGCCAGGGCCGCGGCGCCCCGGAAGCCGAATGGGGGCGCCTGCCGCTCGACCGCGATATCGCCTTCGAGTTGCGCAGTGAACCGCCGTCGTTGAGCAAGCGCACCGGCGCGCGTCTGCAGGCGCTGGCCGACGATCCGGTGCTGTCGAATCTCCGCGGCCGACTGGCCGGCCTGAGCAAGGATTGGCCCGCGGCCGCCGAGGCCTATCGCCGGGCGGCCGACGCGGGCTACGCCCCCGCGCAGAGTTGGCTGGGTTACTGTTACAGCGAGGGTCAGGGCGTGGAAAGCAACGCGATCGCCGCCGCGCGCCACTTCAAGCAGGCGGCCGCGCAGGGCTATGCGCCCGGAGCTGCCTGGCTTGGCCGTTGCCACCTACGCGGCCACGGCGTCTCCCGCGACCTGGCCGCCGCGGCGTCCGCCTTTGGTGAGGCCGCGGCCCAAGGCCATCCCGAGGGCGGTGCGCTCTACGCCCTCTGCCTGCTGCGAGGCGTCGGTGTCAAGGCTGACGCCGACGAGGCGCAACGCCTCCTGCGGCGCGCGGCCGGGCAGAACGGCGCCACCGCCCAGCTTGCGCTCGGTATGCAGTTGCTGACCGCCGGCGCTGGCGAGGCCGTTGACTGGCTGCGATGCGCGGCGGCGCAGGGCGATGCCAAGGCCCAGTCACGGTTGGGACGTTGCCTGCTCGAAGGCGAGGGGGTTGCGCGCAATCCTGGCGCGGCCATGACGTGGTTTGCCGAGGCGGCCGCCCAAGGCGATGCCGGCGCGCAACTGGCGCTGGCACGCGGACTGCGAGCCGGCACTGGCATGCGGCGCAACGATCGCGCGGCCTTCGCCTGGTTCGAGCGGGCGGCCGCGCAGGGCGAAGCGGAGGCGCAAGTCTGGCTCGGTATGATGCTGATTGAAGGCCGGGGCACGCGTCGCGACGCCGCGGCGGGCGTCGCCTGGGTACGGCGGGCCGCCGAGCGCGGCCACGCGCAGGGCCAGTACCTGCTGGGGCTTTGCCACTATGCCGGACTGGGCGTATCCAGGAACGAAACCGAGGCGCTCCAGTGGCTGCGACGGGCCGCCGGGCAGAAAGTGCCGGCGGCGCAAGTGCTGGTCGGCTATTGCCACGATCAGGGCAAAGGTGGCACCCCTGACCCGGTCGAGGCCGTGCGCTGGTACCGGCTGGCCGCGGAACAAGGCTACGCCGCCGGCCAGATCTGGCTGGCCTCGTGCTATGCCGAGGGCCGCGGCGTCGAGCGCGACCTCGAACAGGCGCGCAACTGGGCTCAGCAAGCCGCCAGCCAGGGACATCGCGGAGGGTACGCGATGCTGCGGAAACTGGCGACCGCCAGAACAGATCGTTGACCGTTCATGCGGACCGAGCCAATAACCCAATCGAACCGCAGAACATGGCGTCTTCCCGATCACATCCTGACCCCGCCGCTTTGGCGGCGATCATTGACCACACCTTTCTCAAGGCCTCCGGCGCGCCGGCCGATATCGAGCGGCTCTGCGGGGAGGCGCGGCAATACGGTTTTGGCGCCGTGATGGTGCATCCCTGCGAGGTGGAGCGTTGTCTGGAGTTGCTCCGCGGCAGCGCCGTCAAGACCGGCACGGTAGCGGGCTTCCCGCTGGGACAGAACAGCTCCGCGGTCAAGGACTACGAAATCCGCGACGCACTGGGCCGCGGCGCGCGGGAGATTGACATGGTGATGAACGTGCGCGCGCTGCAGGCGGGCGCGGATGACTACGTGCGCGCCGAGTTCGCGGCTCTGGCCTCGGTCTGCCGCGACGCCGGGGCCGTCAGCAAGGTGATTCTGGAGACTTGTTACCTGACGGATATGGAGAAACGCCGCGCCAGTCGCCTGGCCGTCGAGGCCGGTGTGGATTTCGTCAAGACCTCGACCGGACTTGCCGGTGGCGGCGCCACGACGGCCGATGTGCGGTTGATGGCGGCGGCCGTGGAGGGCAAGGCGCTGGTCAAGGCGGCCGGCGGCATTCGCACCCTGGCCGACGCGCTCGCCATGATCGCTGCCGGCGCCGCGCGGCTGGGCACCTCCGCCGGCGTGGCGATCATGCATGAGTGCGTGAGTGTGTGAGTGCGTGGTGTCGTGCGGTTCGATCGGCGTCTCCCGCCTCCGAACTCCGCCCTCTGACCTCTGCCCTCCGACAACGCCCGGACTTGCCGAAGGCCGGAGCGTCAGCCTATGATAGGCGCCGCAGGGAGGCTTACAGACTCGCTTTGGACCGTGCCACACATCATCACCATCGGCGCCACCGTCACTCCGTCCGTCCGGCCTTGGCCATGCCGGCGCGCTCAAGTCGGAGCAGGCAGACGTTGCGGCGCTATTTGACGCCCGAAGCGCGTCTGCTGGCGCTGTTGGCAGCGCTGCTGACGGCGCTGCTGACGATCCCCGCCTGCATCGGTACGCATCAGGAGTGCCGCCGTCTGCGGACGCTGACGGCCGATCTGCAGGCTCGTATCGAGAACCTGCAGCAGGCGTTGAGCCGTGACGGGACGGAGTCGTCCGACGCCACGCCGGAAACCGAAACCGGAAGCGCCGCGCCGTCCGCGCCGGCGCCGGTGATTGCCGCCCCGGTCGCGGCGCCGTCGCCCGCCGTCGCCCCCGCGAGCGATAGCCGCAAGGCCGCCGCCGTGATGCGCGAACTGGCAACGCTGCCCAACGGCATGCGGCGGGAACAGGAGTCAAGCAACGGCGTGGCTGTCACCATAATGAAGTTGGACGAACTGGCGCCGAACCTGGCCCGCGCCTACGCCCTGCTGGAGAGCGGTCAGAACCGGGATGCCGCCATCATGCTAGAGTCCATCGCGGCGACCCGCCCCGACTGGCCTTACGTGCACTACTACCTGGCGCTGGCCAGCGGCCGGCGGGAAGCGATGGAGCGCGCCGTCGGGTTGTTCGGACAGGTCCGGAAGCCCGATGTGTTGCCGCCGGAAGGCAAGATCTACTACGTGCTCGCGCGGCTGTTCACGGGCGACATCGCGGAGATCGGCCCTGATCTGGCCGATATTGCCACGCTTCCTCCCCAGCAGGGCCTGGGGCCGCTCTACGGCCCGCGCCATATACCATCGGATCTGCGCCAGCAATACGCGCGCCTGCCTTGCCTGCAGGGAGTACGCACGGTGGAGTGGCCGCGGTGAGGTGACGCAGTCTTATCCGAAAGTCGCGCGCATGCGATCGCAGTAGTAGCGCACGGTGTCCCATTCGGCGTCGGGCGCGATGCGATGGTCCGGGCAGGGAATGAACCCGCCCAGCGCCACCAGCGGCTTCATCCGTTCGATCTCGGCATCCACGGCGGCGCGGCCGCGCGCGAAGACCACCTTGTTCATGCCGCCCACGCCGCGCAGTTCCTGGCCGTACTTCGCGCGCCAGGGCGCGATCGAGGCGTTCCACGTGCCCACTTCGATCGGGAACATGGTGTTGACGCCGCTCTCCAGCCACACCGGAATCAGCGCGTCAATCCAGCCATCGCAGTCCAGCGAGACGATGTTGAGTCCGTGCCGGTGCACCAGGTCCGTGATGCGTTTGTACTGGGGCCCAACCTTCGCCGCGAAGACGGAGGGCGAGATCAGGGGACCGTTCTTGTAGCAGATGTCCTCCCAGAAATGGGCGAAATCGAACTTGGCGCCGCTGTCGAGCGCGGTCTTGACGCACTGGTAGCACAAGTCGCCGACAGTCTGCACGATCTCGTCGAACAGCGGCTCGTCGTCGAGCGCCAGGTAGGCGCAGTTCTCCACGCCGATCATGTTACGGATCGAACCGAACAGGCTGCCGCAGTGCAGGCCGCAGGGATAGTCGCGTCGGTCGGCCTTCAGGAACTCCAGGCCGCCCTGGTTGAACGGCACCATGCGGTCGTTGACGCGCACCGGCATGGTCAGCACGCGGTCGGGATGGAACCGGAAACGGTGTTTGAAATGCTCTTCCCACTCCTTGCGGCCCTTCAACAGATGATCAATCTCCGGCGGAATGCCCGACGTGCCCGGAACCGACAAATATATCACCCCCGCGCCGTTCAACACGTGCGAGGAGCCGTCCGGGAAGGTCTTGACGACGCGTGACTCGAAGGCGGGACGCAGAAAAGCATCGGTGTGGAAACAGGAGTAGTATTGGCAATCGAAGCCCAGTTTGCGGGCGATCTGCGCGTCCGTGGGGTTGCCGTCGGCCCAGTTCGCGGCTTCGTCCTTGGTCAGGTGCCCCTCCGCGCGCCATTTCTGAAGGGTTTCGCCCCAGTAGCCAAAATGCACTATCGGCAGGCGATCGGCCTGCCGATAGTTCAGCACCGCCAGAATCCGTTCACGATCCGTCATCGTTCTGCTTCTCACTTTCAAGCCGACAGAGCCGACAGTATCACAGTGGCCGCGCGCGGAGTCAACCAGAAGGCTGAAGGCTGAAGGATGCGAGTCAACTATCCCGCCCTCGCACTCTCGCACCCGAAGCTGAAAAAGCATTGCATGCGACCGCTACCTGCACCTATAATACCACTATTTGGACGAGGAGTCTGGTCAACATGGCGAAGGTCTGTGAAGTTTGCGGCAAGCAGCCGATGAAGGGCAAATCCATCATCCGGCATGGTCTTGCCAAGCACAAGGGCGGCATCGGACTGCACACTACGGGCATCAGCAAGCGGCGTTTTCTGCCGAACCTGCAGCGCGTGCGCGTGCTGGAGGGTGGCACGTCCCGGCGGCGCACTGTTTGCGCGGCCTGCATCAGAGAGGGCAAAGTCACCAAGCCCTGAATTGAATGTAGCGCTGTCAGATGCCGCGACATGCACATCCGGCTGGTCGGTATTGACCTGTCAGCCGGAAACGGGGGGAAGACATGGCGGAACAGCAGAAGACCACGCCGGAACGGATTACCGCTCTCGGGGCGAACAGCGGCGACAGTCAGACCGACGTCCCCAGGGATAGCCGCGGCGGCGACATTCAGGACACCGATATCGTCTTCGACTGCCCGCATTGCGGTCACGGACTTGTGATTGACTACCGCGGCGCCGGTCTGATCACCAACTGCACCGAGTGCGGCAAGGCTGTGCAGGTACCGATTCCGGACGGCATGGAACTGGCCGATCTCGATCAGGAACCTGAGGACCTCCAGGCCCAGGTCATCAACCTGAGGCGCAGCCTCTTCAAGGCCGAACAGCACGGACGCGAACTCGAGGAAGTGGTCAGCAGTCTGAAGGAAAGGCGTTCCGTCCTCGAGAAGGCGCGTGCCGGACAGTTGCACCGCCTGGCAGAAATCCGCGGCGCCTGCGAACACATTCAGCGCCTTCAGGCCGAGGTTGCCACCACGCTGACACGCGTTTTTGACCTGATTCAGGCCGAGATGCGCTGAATTCGACGGCTAGTGCGACTTTTTTTGACGGCGGCGCGCGACAGGTTTGCGCGCCGCCGTTGCGTTTTGAGGGGCGGACAGCCATTTTCAGGCACTGGCACGCTCCGTGCGCTTGACGCCAACCGAGCGTGCGGCCTAATAGAGGCGACTTTTAGCACGCCACGAAGGGAGTCTGGCCACATGAAAATACTTAGCGGTGTCGCGAATCTGATCCTGTTCGGCATGGTATTGTCCGCGGGCGCGCTAGCCGCACCGGCTGGCGATGACGGTTTCGACCTACGCAACGGCTTTGCGCACGTGGCGCAACGCGCAATCCCGGCGGTGGTCTTCATCCAGGTCGAAAAGCAGGTGTCACCCGGCGCCAACTTCTCCTTCTCGCCCGAGGATCTGTTCGGACAGGACTTCATGGAACGCTTCTTCGGCCGCCGTTTACCCACGCAGCCGCGCGGCGGCGAACGCCGCCAGCGCCCATTCACCCAGACCGGACAGGGGTCCGGCTTCATCATCACCAAGGACGGCTACATCCTGACTAACACTCATGTCATTGACGGCGCCGACAAGATCACGGTGCGCCTGAATGACGGCAAGGAGTACCTTGCCAAGCGCATCGGCGCCGACGATCGAACCGAAGTCGCGGTCATCAAGATCGAGGCCAAGGATTTGCCGACCGTCGAACTGGGCGACGCCTCCAAACTCAGGATCGGTGAGTGGGTGGTGGCGATAGGCAATCCCTTCGGTTTGAGTGAAACCCTGACCGTGGGCGTGGTCAGCGCATTGGGCCGCAAGAATATGGGCATCACGGACTACGAGGACTTCATCCAGACCGACGCCGCCATCAATCCCGGCAATTCCGGCGGCCCCTTGCTGAACATTGATGGCCGCGTGATCGGTATCAACACCGCCATCTTCAGCCGGTCGGGCGGGTATATGGGCATCGGGTTCGCGGTTCCGATTGACATGGCCGTGGCCGTCAAGGAGCAGTTGATCGCGCACGGCAAAGTGACGCGCGGCTACCTTGGTATCGCCATGAATCCGGGCGAAGTGGACGAGGACGTCGCCCGCAGTTTCGGACTGGACAGCGCCGGAGGGGTGCTGATTGCCGATGTCATGCCCGACGGCGCCGCCGCCAAGGCCGGGCTCAAAGCCGGCGACATCATCCGCGAACTGAACGGACAGAAGGTCAGCGACAGCGCCTCATTCCGCGCCGCCATCGCCCGCATCCAACCGGGCACGGTGATCGAACTGGGCATCTATCGCGACGGCAAGAAACAGACTATCAAGGCCAAACTCGATGCCGTGCCAGAGAAGCCGGGACAACCCGCATCCTCAGGAGAAGGAGAAGAGGATGCCCTGGACGAGGAGATGGCCTCGGTCATAGGCGTCGAGGTAGCCAATGCCGACGCCGCCGAACTGCAGCGCTGGGGTTACGAAGGCCGGAACCACGGCGTGGTCATCACGGAAGTGCTCACCGGCAGCCCCGCCGAGCACGAGGGTCTACGTCCCGGCTTCCTGATCATCGGCGTCAATCAACGACAGGTTGAAAAAGTGGGCGACCTGGCCGCCGCCCTGAAGGCCGCCAAGGGCGAGAAAATAATTCGTTTACGTGTGCAGTCGCCGGATGGCACGCGATATGCTTTTATAAAGCCCGAATGGGAATAGGGGCGTTGCAGGGTCCACCTCCTTCCCGGCAACGCTTAAAGGTACAAGCCGACCACACACGTACGCTATACCTCCTGTTCACCCCGCCGGTCCCGGCGCAAGCCGGGACCGGCTTCTTTTTTATCCCAATACCATTTTCAAGGCTTCCCTGGCCATCAGCAGCCCGGCCGTGCCGGTCACACAAACGCTGCTACCCATGGCGCGAGGCTCGAAATCGCCCGTTTGTTGGCGATTTGGCATGGTTGCAGGCCTCTCGACCGAGAAGACGCAGCGGATCGCGTCGCCAATGCCCAACTTGCGCAGTTCCGTGCGTACACATCTGGCCAGCGGGCATCCCTGAATGCTGCCGAGTTCCCCGACACGCAGGCTCAGAGGATCGGTGCGACGGGCAACCCCCATGCTGGATACTACTGGTATAGCATGCGCGATACACCACGCCAGCAGCGACACTTTGTCGCGCACCGTGTCAATAGCGTCCACCACGACGTCAGGATACGGCGTCAGCAGTGACTCCAACTGCCCTTTGGTGATGCGGTCCACAATGCTCTCGACCCTACATTCGGGGTTGATATCCCTGACACGTGCGGCGGCCAGATCAGCCTTTGGGCGGCACATGGTGGAGGTCAAAGCATAGAGCTGGCGGTTGGTGTTGGATGGCTCGACGGTGTCGAAGTCAATCAACTTGAGACAGCCTACGCCGGAGCGGGCCAGACCCTCGACGGCGAACGACCCAACCGCGCCCAGGCCGGCCACTACCATATGTGAGCAGGCAATTCTCGCCAGCGCCTCCTCGCCCACAAGCAGCCGCAGACGCGAAAAGCGGTTCCCGTCGTTAACAACCGCCTCGCGTTGGCTTCGATCAGTGCG
>JAQULY010000158.1 GCA_028718445.1 Kiritimatiellia bacterium | reverse complement strand
GCCGGAGCGGCGATCTCGATGGAGCCAAGGTGAAGGTTGACCTGCCATTGCGGGTTGAGTTCCTTGAGACCGGCGCCCAGGCGCGAGCATGTCGTGCCATAGATGGGCGAGGCGTCATGTTCGAGCACGGCACGGTCCAACACGATCGCAATCTCGCCGACGCGTCTCGCGAGATCGGCGACGTAAACGCCCCGGCGCCGGCGGCGCTCGATCAGCCCCTGTGTCTGCAGGAGCTCCATGGCCTTTTCGACCGTGGACTGTCCCGAGCCGGTTTTCGCGCGAATCCGGGCGACGGATGGCAAGGCCGCGCCGCTTGGCAGCGTGCCAATGAGCGCGCGCAGCCTGTCGTAGACGGCTTGGGCGCGCGGAGAAATCGCATGACCGGTCATCACCACACACTCCTTCCTGACCAGCATGTCATATCAGCGCGACAGCCGTTATGTCCACTCGAAACTTGGGCGTCACCTGATCGAGATCACGCTACCGCCTGGTCCCGGATAGCGGATGATCACGATCCCGGAGCCGCCCGAACCCGCGGCATAGTTGGGGTTCCGCCCGCCGCCGCCCCCCCCGCCGCTGTTGAGTGCCCCGTTGCCGCCGCGTTGTAGCTGTGCCCGCCGTTGCCCCCGCCGCCAGCGCCGCCGCTTCCGGGTGTCCCGGATTCGTATATCGCCGACCCCCCGCCCCCGCCGGCGTAGGTCACGTTGCGGCCGGTAATCGGGCACACGATGCCTTCTCCACCATTGCCGCCGTTGTAGTTGCTTCCGGGACTCCCGGCGGCGCCCGCGCCGCCGCCGCCGCCGCCCGTGTTCGCACTGCTGCCTCCGCCGGCGCACCCCTGCCCGGGCGTGGCGGCACCGCCCGATCCGGTATTCCCGCCACCGCCGCCGGATCCGCCCGGTCGGCCGGCGGCAGTGTTCGCGCCGCCGCCGCCGCCGATGGCGACAAGGTAGCCGAAGACCGAATTGGCGCCGCCGTTGCCGCTGGCCCCCCAACCGAAGGGGTTGGCGGCCGCGCCGGCGCCACCATCACCGACAGTGATTGCATAGTCGCCCTGCGCCAGGGACCATGCCGTGGTGTAGATCACTCCGCCCCCACCGCCGCCGCCCGCGTCGCAGTTTCCGCCGCCTCCGCCGCCGGCCACCACGAGCACATCGCAGCGTAACGATCCGCCATGTACGACGAAGTTTCCGCTGTTGGTGAAGGTATGCACCCAGTAACCGCGGGAGAGCTTCATCTCACCGCCGCTGGCCGTGGCTTTCGTGTCGGATTCCGGAAGCAGCAGGCGCACGATCACAACCCCCGATCCGCCGTCGCCGCCATTCGACAAGTATCCACCGCCGCCACCACCGCCGCCGGTGAAAGGCGTGCCTGGAGTGCCTGAACCAGGATATCCGGCTCCACCGGCGCCGCCACCCCCGATGCCTCCAGTGCCCGGCGTGCCGCTACGGGTGCCGCCACCACCGCCACCGGCGAAGTATATCGGCAGACCGGCAAACGGAGCCCGGCCGTTGCCGCCAGCGCCGCCGGCGGCCGCGCTCGCGTTCCCGCCTGCGCTCCCCGCCCCGCCGCCACCGCCGCCGGGAAGGCCGGAGTCGTCATTGAACCCGGCGCCGCCGTCGTAACCCTGCCCTGCTGTCCCCACCCCTCCGGTGCCGGCCATGCCATATCCGCCGCCCCCACCCGATCCACCCGGCAAGCCTTGGCCAGAATGAGAACCTCCGCCGCCGCCGACCGCGGTCAGGGTGTAGAACGACGAGTCCGCTCCGCTGACGCCCGACCAGCCCCAAGTGGTTGCGCCTGCGCCGCCCGCCCCCACGGTCACCTCGTAGTCGCCCTGCGCCAAGGTCCAAGTGGAGGTGTAGACCAGCCCGCCCGCACCGCCGCCGCCACCGCCGGTAGCGCCGCAGCCGCCGCCGGCCACTACGAGCACGTCCACCGTGGCTGTATTGCCACGGATCTGGAGCGTGCCACCGTCTGTAAAGGTGTTGACCTGGTAACCGTAGTTCGTCGTGACCGTGCCGCCCGTCAACGTCAACGGCCCCTCGGGCAGCGGCCAGCGCACGATCACGATGCCTGAGCCGCCATCGCCCGCGGCGATCCCATTGACGCGTCCACCGCCGCCGCCACCGCCACTGTCAGGCGCGCCGTCGGTAGCCGTTCCGCCGCCATTGCCCCCGCCGCCCGCGCCGCCGGTTCCGGGAGTAGCGGCAAAGGACGATCCGCCGCCGCCGCCGGCATACGTAACGCTGCTGCCCGAGATGTCACACACGATGCCGGGACCGCCGTCCCCCCCATCATAGGGGCTGCTCGTGCTCGCGTCTTCTCCGGCGCCGCCCGCGCCGCCGCCGCCGCCAGAGCCCTGCTCGCCCCCTCCTGAACCGCTCCCGCCGCTGTATCCCTGCCCCGTCGTGCCGGCGCCGCCCGCGCCGCCGCCGCCGCCACCACCACCCGAACCGCCAAGGCTGCCGGCTGCGTAGGCACCGCCACCGCCGCCGCCGATCGCGACGATCGAGCCCAGGGAAGAATTGCCGCCGTCGCTGCCGCCTGACGGCCACGTCTGGCCGCCCACGCCGCCCGCGCCGACCACGACCGTGTAGGTACCAGCGGTGAGAGGCACATTCGATGTATAGATGACACCGCCGCCTCCACCGCCGCCACCATCGCATTGCGCGCCGCCGCCGCCGCCGGCCACTACCAGCACATCAGCCGCGATCGCGCCGTCACTGACGACAAGCGATCCGCTGTTCGTGAAGGTGTGAATCTGGTAGCCGCCCCGAACTACAACCGATCCGCCGCTGACGGTGACGCCGAAAGCCGACGCCGCGCACAGCCACACGAATCCTGCCACCACCCGATGCATCGTCTTCATACCTGCTCCTTCCTTACTGGTTCGTTCCGTCGAAACTGACAGCACGCTTTTCTGGCCAAATACTTCCATTCCCTCACGCCGTCGCGCCCTCCACCAGTGCCCCCGGCAGATAGATGGCCGGCACCGATTTGCGCGGATGACGCAACAATTGTTGCATCATGCCGACAGCCGACCGCGCCTGCGCCGTTGGGTCGAACTCAACCCGCGTAACCGCTTTGTGGTAGGGAAAGGACACGCCCCTGTTCGCGTGCGACACCAACCGGAGCTGCTCCGGAAGCCGTACGCCGCACTGCAGCGCGGCCCGCAGTACTCCGCAGCAGATCGTGTCGTCCGTTACCATCAGACCGTCCGGTCGCGCACCGGTGTTCCAGAGCCGCAAGAAGGACTCGTACCCATCCAACTCGGCGCGCCGCTCGTTGGCCTCGGCTACCCATTCGGACTTGAGGCTGAGTCCGTGGGTGGCGGCGATCTTTCTGATGCGTGGAACCCGCAGACCTTCCCGATCGCGCAGACTGAAAACGCCGATGCGACGACATCCCGCCTGCCTGAGATGGCGCAGCAGGTTGTTATAGAGGAAGAACAGGTCGAACCCCACCCGGTTCGCTTCGCCCGCCGCATGCGCTCCTTCGTTCTCAACGGTCGTGCCCATGAAAACGACTGGTACCAGCGCCTCCGTGAGACGCGCCTGCATGGACCCCAGCTCGTGAAAGGTGAAGACTCCCCGCAGCCGACTCAAGACTTGAACATCCAACAGGTCCAGGCTGGCGAGATGCGCCGCGTCGTCATCGGTCAAGCGACCGACATGCAGCTTGGCCGTCCAGCGCTGATTACAGGCACTCACGGCGTCGGAGAGGGCCGTACCCGTCAGCGAGTAATACGGCGCGGCGCCGGGGCAGAGGCGTTGAGGCTGCACCACCACCGCGAACTCGCCCTCGGCGTTGCGGTCCAGCACGACCGTGCCGCGGCCGCGCCCACGTTCGCGCCGCACCAGGCCGTCGCGCTCAAGCAGCTCCACCGCCTGCCGGAGCGTGAGACGATTGACGTGAAAGCGTTCCGCCAGCGCATTCTCGGAAGGCAACAGCTCGCCCGGCTCGTACCGCGTGGCAATCTCCTCGCGTAGCGAGCTGGCAATGGTCCGGTAAATTGGCAAACGCACCGACGCTGTCATCGTCTGCCCACCTCTTCCCAAACGTCTAGATGTTATTATGCACGCCCCGCGGCCATCCGTCAAGGGGTTCATGCATTGAGAATCGAATCTGAAGATGCTAGTTTTGACCTTTTCGCACTGGCATCGCCACGGAATAGACTGGACCGACAACATGAACATGCACTGGATCGACTGGGCCATCCTGGGCGGCTTCACCGCCGTGATCATCGGGCTGGCCATTTATACGACCCGCTTCATGCGTTCCGTGGCTGACTTCCTGGCGGGTAACCGTTGCGCGGGACGGTACCTGCTGACCATGGACGGTATCAACACGGGAGCAATCTCGCTCGTCGCCGTATGGGAGCTTTGGTACAACGCCGGCTTCGCCTCCTCGTGGTGGGGCGGACTGGGAGCGCCGGTCGGCTTGCTCATCACTCTCTCCGGCTGGATCATCTACCGTTACCGGCAGACGCGCGCATTCACGCTGGCACAGTTCTTCGAGATGCGCTACAGCCGCAACCTGCGCATCTTTGCCGGTTTCCTGGCGTATCTCTCCGGGGTCATCAACTATGGCATCTTCCCCGGCGTAGCCGCCCGGTTCTTCGTCTCCTTCTGCGGCCTGCCGGAGTGGAACGTCATGATTGGCGGTTTCGAGATCTCGCTGATGTACGCCCTGGTCATGGCCATCCTGCTGGGGCTGGCCACGACCATCACTTTGGCCGGCGGACAGATCGCGATCATGATCACCGACTGCCTGCAGGGCATCATCGGCATGCTGGCCGTGGGCGTGATCGGTTTCTGGCTGCTAGGGCACTTCTCCTGGGACCAGATTTTCGAGAGTTTCCAGCGCGCGCCCGATCCCGAGAACGCCTCGATGATCAACCCCTTCAAGATCGGCCGCACGCGCGACTTCAATATCTGGTATTACCTCATAGGCGTCTTCGGCAGCATCTACGGCTACATGAGCTGGCAGGGCTCCACGGGCACAACGGCCGCGCCCAAGACACCGCATGAAGCCAGAATGGCGCGGGTGATCGGCGGCTGGCGTGGCATGCTGACCGTGGGCATCGTCGCCTTCCTGCCGGTTTGCGCCTTCACGGTCATGCACCACCCCGACTACGCGTCCCTGGCCCAGCAGGCGCGCGAGGCCATCGGCCAGATTCATCAGACCGGGCTGCAGACTCAGATGACCGTGCCGATTGTGCTGGGCAAACTGCTGCCGGTGGGGCTGATGGGGTTGCTGAGCATGATCATCTTCTGCGCCATGATCACCACCGACGACACCTATCTGCATTCGTGGGGCAGCATCCTGGTCCAGGACTTCATCATGCCCTTCCGCAAGCGTCCCTTCACGCCTGAAGGGCACATTCGGGCGCTACGCTGGTCCATCGCCGCCGTGGCCGTGTTCGGCTTCATCTTCAGCCTGCTCTTCCGTCACACTCAGTACATCCTGCTGTTCTTCGCCATCACCGGCGCCATCTTCACCGGGGGCGCGGGCGCGGTCATCATCGGCGGTCTCTATTGGAAGCGCGGCACGACCGCCGGCGCCTGGTGCGCCATGCTGCTGGGGTCCACGCTGGCCGTCGCCGGCATCATCGTGCAGCAGTTCCCGTTTGACCGGGCGACCGTCCGCGTGACTGCGCCGGAGGCCATCGCCGTGACCGTCAACGGCGATGCCGCCGTGCGCCACGGCGACGCCTGGGAGTGCGATTACGAATTCTGGAAACGACACGAATGGCAGACCGTCACGGTTGTCGCCAAGACGGCCGACAGCGCCATGACCAACCAGGTGCGTTACATCTTCGCTCCATCCAGCATGCCGCCCATGCCGAACGACCCGCGGGCTGCCAGCGATCTGCGCGTGGAGCCGGCGGACGGTTTCGTCCAGGCGCTCGCGGGCGGACGCAAACACCGCATCTTTGTGGCACTGCGATCCGTCAACGGTCAGGTCAACTTCTTCATCGCCATGGTCACGGCGCTAGCCGCCTATGTGATCGTGTCGCTGCTCGGCAGGCGCGTGTTCAACATGGACGAAATGCTGCACCGCGGCAAGTACGCCATCGCTGCCGACCAGAGCAAGGGCGAGGTCGAAGTCAGGCCCAGGGGACTGCGCGCGCTGGTGGGCATCACGCCGGAGTTCACCAAGACCGACAAGCTGCTCTACCATCTCACGCTGTGGTGGTCGTTGTTCTGGATGGCGGTCTTCTTCGTGCTGCTGGCCATCAATCTGGTGAAGCCATGCGGCGACCTGTTCTGGTTCAGGTACTGGCGCTTTACAGTATTGCTCAACATGTGCCTGGGCATTATCACCGTGATCTGGTTCACCTTCGGCGGCATCGCCGACGTGCGCGACATCCTGCGGACACTGAAGAATATGAAGCGGAACGTCGCGGACGATGGGCGCGTCGAAGGCCACCACAACGTTGGCGAGAGCTTCGACTCATTGAGGTAATGCGATGAATGACATTGACGCTCAGAATGCATTGGTATTGCGCAGCGGCATCGACCGGTTTGTGGGTCGGCTGAAGCGGCGCGAACCGGTCCGGATCCTGTATTTCGGCACCTCGGTGACCTACGGGGAATGGCCCAACCATGTGACCCGCTGGCTCCGCGCGCGGCACCCGGATGTCCGCATTGAGGACATCAACGTCTCGATTGGCGGAACCGCCTCCGACTTGGGCGTTTTCCGGGTGGGGCACGATGTGATCGCTCATCGTCCGGATCTCGTGCTGGTCGAGTTCTGCAACGACGTGAGCGACGGTGGCGCGGTGGAGGTGGCGTATCAGATGGACGGCATCCTGCACCAGATTCACGCGGCGCTACCGGACGCCGATATCGTGGTGGTGCACGTGGCGCGCCAGACTTATACGGAACTGTACGCCCGCAACGAGTGCCCCCCGCATATCGTCCGCCACGAAGAGGCGGCGGAGCGTCACCAGGTTCCCTCGATCCACGCGAGCCGGGTGGTGGCAGCGAGCATCACGAGGGGACGCCGCGCCTGGACGGATATCGCCGGCGACATCATCCATCCGAACGATGAAGGCCACCGTCTCCTCGCGGACATCGTGTGCGAATGCCTGGCCCGGATGGAAACCGCAACGGGCGGAAGTCACCCTTTGCCACCGCCCCTGAACGCGGCGTACGCCCACACGCACCTGACGCCGGTCACCGCGCAGGATCTGCGCGTAGCCGATCCCGAGCGGGCGCGCGGCGCGTGGCGGCACCAGGTCGCCTCCGGGGCGCTGACGCGGGACTGGCCGGAGCGGGTCGACTATTACGGCAAGTACTTCCCGGTTCGCATGCCCGACATCTGGACACTGAACCGTCCGGGCGACACACTCCGGCACGAGTTCGAAGGCACCATGATCGGGCTATACGACGTCCACGGGCCGGACACCGGCTCGATCGCGGTCCGCATTGACGGGCTGGAAGTCGGCACTTTCGATCGCTCGATGGGGGGCGGTCTGACGATCTACCGCCTGAGCAACGGCATTATGTTCTCGCGGTCGCTGGCGCCGGGGCGGCACACGGTGGAGGTGACACTGCTGGATAAGCGAACCTCCTCCGGTTCGCCGACGATTCTGCTGGCCGGTTACTGGATGGAAGGGTAGCGAGTCTTGCCGAACCGCCCGATCCCCAATGTATTCATGTATTCGACACGACAACTATCGGCGCTTCCGGGATATTTTGGCGGTCGACAGCACTCAGTCCAGCGCGTATCCGATGGTTTGTTCCAGTCCCGTGGCGGTGTCGCGTAAACGTACGGTGTACGCGCCGGCCGGATCGTCATAGGCAACCGGCAGGCGAACCACGCCTTCGCCCCCGAAAACGCAAACCTTCCGCCGCAAGGCGGTCAATTCCATTCCGTCCGGTCCGACGACTGTCACCCGCACCAGGTGCAGATCGTCGGAACCGATTTTCTCTGAGGTCTGCAGCTTGACGTCGATCCGCAGATCCTCGCCGCGCTTTGGACGCCGGGCAAGCCAGCCTTTGTGGACCTTGGCCTCGAATGCCTCCACTTGGTACGGCAACAGTGCATAGAGTTTGCCGCGCGCGGTCTCGAAGGTGTCGCTGATGCGGTCGTGGCGGCCCAGGTAGCGTCCGCCGCGCCCTTCGTAGACATGTGCCGGCCCGTCGAAAACGATGTCCGCCCTGGTCGGCGAGCGATCCGCCACGGCGTAATCCTTCGCAGCCACCAGGTAGCGCTGCCGGCCCTGGCGCCAGCCGGCCAGCCAGATGGCATTGGCGGGCGTGCCGTCCGCCGCGAGCGCCCGCGCCACGCGCTTGACGCCGGCGCGCCTGACAATCTCGTCCAGCAACGCCCGCGCGGGCAGATGTTCGCCGACGTTGCGCGAGAAGACGTAGTTGTCCAGCGGCGCCAGGATGACGCGGCCATTGCGGCCGACCTGCAACTTGCCGCCACCGGGCACGGTCTGTTCCTCGAGATTCTCGAAGAGATCCGCAAGCTGGCTCGTCTCCAGCTTGCGGCCGTGATGGTCGTAGGTGCCGGGGAGCTGGTCGGCCCACACCGTTCCGCCCTGCCGCACATAGGCGCGGATCGCCTCCGCTTCGCCGGGAGAGAGGCTGATCGAGCCGGGCAGGATCAAGAGGGGCACGCCCGCCGCCCGGCCCTGCGCCAGTTCGTCGTAGGAGAGAAAACGGAAGGGCACCCCGCCGTCGAACAGCAGGTTGACCATATTGTTGTGCAGCCAGCTCAGGGCCGGCCCCATGCCGGCATGCATGGAGTCCTGCGAGTAGTGAATCGCCACCTGGTCCTGAACGTAGTGCGTGCGGGACAGCAGGTCGCCGGCCGCGGCCGCGGCCATGAACTCGGGGGCCGCGGCCTTCCAGTCGCTGCTCGGCTGCAGGTCGCCGGTGGTGGCCCCCCAGACCTGCGGCCCCATCGTGTACCACATGAAGCCGCGGGCGCCGCTCAGCAGCATGTACCAGGGATGCCAGCGAGCTTCATGATGGCCGCCGATGGCGTAGTGCCACCATGAGCCGTAATAGTCTTTGAAGAAGGAGCGGATGTACTGGTTCTGGACGCCGCCGTAGCCGATCATGCTCTCCATCCCGCGGCTGAGGAGCCAGAAGTCGTAGCCACGCGCCATCCACAGATCCCATCCGACATGGATGCCGACCCTCGCCGCCGGATCGGCGCGCCGCAGCCAGTCCGCCAGATAGGCGTGTTTCTGGGCGAAGAGATGCTCCATGAACCGGCGGCTTTCGAAGGCCTGCACCCCGTAGTTGAACTTCATGACGTCGATCATCTCCGGCTTGAGCATCGGAATCTCGTCCCAGCTCTTGAAGGCCGCGTTCCAGACCGTGTTCAGCTCTTCCAGGTTCTTGTAGCGTTCCTGAAGATGCCGGTGAAAGCGGTCCAGCGCCTCGGGATGGCTGCTGCCGGACAGCAGCATATAGTGCTCTTCGCCAAGGCTGAGGAAGAGCGACCGGTAGGCGTCCAGCTTCGCGGGATCGACCTGGAGTTTCTCAGGGAAGAAGGTATCCCAGTTCTCGATCCAGGGCTTGAAGCTGGCCTCGTCGCCGGGATAGCCGAGGTGCGTGGCGTAAGCGAAGTTGACGATGTTGTCCCGGGCGGCCATGGCAAGAACGTGCCGATTGATGCCCCCCATCATGTTGACGCCGTATTCGTCGCGGAACATGCGGCGCATGAGGCGGCTCGGGGCGCGGTTGTGCATCCCGCCGGACATTCCGGCGAAGAACCCGTCCCTCGTGGTTCGGGGCACGGGGCAATCGGCGCTCCGTTCCGCCAACAGGCGCTCGCCCTGCCACAGTTGGACGTCCACGCGCATCAGCAGGGATTCGGACGAGCCCGGCAAGGCGATGGCAAAGGCGGCTGTGCGGGCGCCGTTTTCAACGGGCTTTTCGGCGCGGACGAGTCTGCGGCCCTCGTGGTCGCCGATGTATGACACCAGACGGCAGGGGGCGCCGGACGGAAGCCGCAAGCCGACTTTGCCGGAAACGGTCTCGCCGACGGCCCAAGCCGGCCGATCGAGGGCGATGGAGACAATGTCGGCGTCCGCCACGCGGGGAACGGTCGCGCTGAACCAATCCAACACCCCTCCGGTTGCGTCTTTGAGGACAAGATCAACTATGCCCCGCGGCGGCAGCGGCACGGACGGCAGACGGACGACTCCGCCGGTGACGGGCTGTTCGCCTTCGGCATAGACACGGCCCCACAGGTCGCGGGCGCGGTGCCAGAGTGTGCCGCCGCCGGTGAGCGTGGCGGTCCACGCTTCCGGTTCGACGCGCAGCGCGTCGATGCGCACCGCGGGGTCGCGGTTGGCGGCATACAGCACGGCGCGGGCGGCCAGCGCCTGCCAGTAGTCGTACTGGGGCAGCGTCGCCGCCCAGTTGATCGCGGTGTCCGGCGTCAGGGCGCTGTGCATTCCCCAGCCGGGGCCCATGGCGTAGTTCAGCTTGACGATCCGGCAGCGGTTGGCGGTTTCGTAAACCTCGATGACGTTGGTTGCCAGATTCGTGGCGGTTTCAAACCAATCGTCCGTCAGGTCGTAAACCGCTTCGTACCGGTCGAGCACGGCCTTGTGCATCGCCTCCACCG
>JAQULY010000157.1 GCA_028718445.1 Kiritimatiellia bacterium | reverse complement strand
CACGTGCAGCTCGTGCCAGCCGCAATCGGCGCCAAAAACGAACAGAAAGACCAGCAGCTCGATCAGCCCGAACAGGGGCAGCCCGAACGAGCTGAACCAGAAGTCCATCTCGTCAATCACACTGTCCCCGAAGATGGCCAGGTGAGCCACCACGAAACAAAGTGACCCGATGGCGAGCAGGGCCTGGCGGCGGCGCAGGCCCAGTTCTTCCTCCAGGAAGGAGACAACGGGCTGGAGCAGCGAGATCGAGCTGGTGATGCCCGCCACGAACAGCAGCGCAAACCAGTAGAAACCAAAGAGCTCTCCGGCCGGCATGCGCGCGAAGATCAGCGGCATGGTACGGAAGGCCAGCGCGAAGGTGTCGCCGGCGACGGCTTCGCGCGTGCCCAACGGGCCAAGGAAGCAGAAGGCAGCCGTGACCACGATCGAGCCGCCCATGACCACCTCGGCGACCGCGTTCATGAAGGCGGCGGTGGTGGACGAGAGTGCCACGTCCTGGCGACTCTTGAGGTAACTGGCGTAGGTCAGAATCACGCCGATCCCCACTGACAGCGTGAAGAAGACCTGGCCGGCGGCACTCAACCAGACGCGCGCTTCGGACAGGCGGCTGAAATCCGGATTCCACAGGTAGCCGAGGCCGTTCAGCACATTCCAGTCGGGATGTTCCGCCAGCGGCGCACCCAGCGTGAAGACCCGCACCATCAGTACGACGGCGATAACGAACAGCAACGGCACCGCCAGCTTGCAGAAAGCGTCAATGCCGCGCGTGATGCCGTGGTAGACCACCCAGAAGTTGGCCAGGAAGGTGACCAGGAAGAAGCCATAAGCTGCGCCGCGACCGTGAAAGGGACCGCCACTGCCGCTGACGAAACCGCTATAGAAGGCGCCGACATCCTGGGGCGCGGCCGCCGCTTCGAAGCGACCTAACAGCGCGAAGATACTGTAGGCGAGGGTCCAGGACTCGACCACCACGTAGTAGAAGAAGATGCCCAACGGACCGACGATACCAAGCACTCCCAGGTACTTGGCCCAGGGGCGGCGGCCGCAGACGGCGTCGAAGATGCCCGGCCCGCTGCCGTGCGCAAAGCGTCCGCCATACCGGCCCATGACCCATTCCACCCAGCAGATGGGCAAGCCCACCAGCAGGAAGGCGATGAAGTATGGAATCATGAAAGCGCCGCCGCCGTTTCTGGCGGCGAGACTCGGGAAGCGAAGAAAATTGCCCAGGCCAATGGCGCTGCCGGCCACGGCCAGCATGATGCCGATCCTGCCCGCCCAGCGGTCGCGCGGTTGTGCTGTCGCCATGCGTGTACCAACCTTTGCGGGCCATTATGCGGCAGCCGGTTCAGGATGGTCAAGAAGCAGAACATTTTCCGGTTTGACGGGCAATGGACGGCTGCGTTATAAAGTCCCACATGGACTGTGGATCGGAAAGCAGGCGTGTGACGGTCTGGTGCGCGGCATGCCTGATCGCACTGGCAGGTCTGAAGGCTTTGGCGCAGCAGGCGGCGCCGGCCAACGCCGAACTTGAGGAGGGTTTGAGATACGTGCGCGGCCTGCAGGCGCTGATGTTGCCTCAGATCGCCGACCTGGTGCTGGCCGAGCTCGAAGCCAAGTATCCCGACGCCAAGGCGCGCATCGAGGTGCGCAAGCTCGACGGCATGCTGGCGCAGGGCAAGTTCGAGGAGGTCAAGAAGCTCATCGCCGCCAGACCGAACCAGGATAGCGCCGAAGTCTGGGCCATGAAGCTGGCGCTGGCCGATGCCCACTACAACTATGGCCAGCATCCCGAGGCCAAGGCGCTTTACGAAGCCTTCTTCAAACGCTTCGAGAATCCTCCGCCCGAACTGGTGTCCTTCTACAGCGAAGCCTCCTACAAGTACGCGCAGATGCTGCTATATCTGAAGGATTTGCGCGGCGGTCTCGACGCCTACCGGCGCGTCCTGAAGGTCAAGCAGGAGCAGCATATCGAGCGCCAGTGCATGGCCGAAATGGCGGACGTCGCCATCCGGATCGCGCTGGAGACCGGCAAGGCCGACGAGAAGGAGCGCTGTCTCAAGGAAGCCGACGGTCTGGCCGACAAGCTGCTCTGGGTGCAGGACATCTGGTTCGGTAAGGCCATCGTCCTCAAGGCCCACGCCGCCATGATCCGCGGCAAGGCCGAGGAAGCCAAGAAACTGGTGGACGATTACATGGAGACGCTTCAGATCATTCACAACGCGCTGGTGAAAGACGAGGCCGAAACGGGCGATCCCCTGACGCGCGTCAGTCCGATGCCCGAATGCCGCTACCTGCTGGCAGCGATGCTGCAGGACGAGGCGAACCGCCTGATCAAGCAGCCGGGCTATGACAAGGAGGCCGTTCTGGCGATGCTGGTCGGTACGCGCGGCGCGGATGGCAAGCGGCAAGGCAACGGTGCCTACCAGCACTTCATCAACGTTTACCTGAAGTACCCCGAAAGCACCTGGGCGGCCGACGCCGGCGAGCGCGCCGAGCAGGTGCGCATGATCGTTAAGGACGTTTTCGGCGGCGAAATCACGACGGTCATCACCCCCGCGCAGACGGCCAAGGTGCGCGCAATCCAGTACCGCGATGCCCGTCTGCTCTACGCGCAGGGCCAGGTTGAAAACGCCACCGAGCGGCTGCTGCAGGTGCTGAACCGTTTTCCGGATGCGGAGGAGGCGGTACCGGCGCTGGGCGACTTGGCGCGCTGCTATATACAGACCATCCCGGACGCCCCGGATCACGAACTGTATGCCGAAATGTGCGTCGGCCATCTGGCCGAGCGTTACGGCCACCGTCCCGAGACGCGCTCGAATGCGGGCGACGAGTTGTTGCGCCTGGCGGAGAAGTGGCTGGAGAGCGGCCGCCCCGAGAGGCGCGCCGCCACCTTCGACCTCTTTTTCGCCAACTACCCGAACCACCCCCTGGCGGCCAGCTACATGGCCTCCTTCGGCGAACGCCACTACCAGGACAAGGACTACCCGGTCGCCCTCAGCTACTTCCGCCAGGTGGCCGAGACCTACACCAACTCGCCGCTTGCGTTCGACGCCCTGAACCGCATCGCCACGATTTACGAGGAATGCGGCGACCTCACCAATCACATCGCCGCGATCGAACTCTATGTCAAGCGCCTGGAGGCCCAGCCTGCTCCCGGCCAGGCGCTGATGAGCGCGCGTTACCGGCAGGCGCAGGCCTACAAGAACTATGGCGTGGCGCTGCTGCACGCTTCGACCAACGTGACCGACCAGGCCGCCGGCAACGTCTGGCTGGGGCGTGCGGCGGTGGCCTATGACGGGCTGGCCACGACGCTGCAGCAGCCGGGCCATCCCTACCAGACCAATGCCGAGGAGAAGAAGAAGAACGCAGCTCTGCTGGAAGCCGCGCTCTACAACACGGCCTACTGCCTGACACAGGTGAACCAGCCGGCCGCGCGCGTGCCGGACATCCGCAAGCGCGCCGTGGCCGCCTTCGAGAAGCTGGTGAGCTCGTTCCCGAAGTCCGAGTTCGCTCCCGTGGCGCTGATCCAGATCGGCTCGATCTGGACCATGCTGCGCGACGCCACCCAGGCCGAGGCCGCCCTGTCGCGCCTGCTGAAGGAGTATCCCAACTCCAACGAGGCGCGCAGCGCGCTGCCGATGATCGCCGACAACCTGATGAAACTGGGCATGCGCGAGGAGGCCGTCCCGCGTTACCGGCAGATGTTCGCCGATGCGGGCGGCAAGTACAGCGACGCCGACATGCTGCGCGCCGCCCAGGTGCTGACCGACGCCAAAGAGTTCGATCTGGCGCAGCAGGGAATCGAGCGCGTGCTCGGCCGTGCCAAGGACGTCAATATCCTGGCGCCGGCGCGGCTGCGTCAGGCCGAACTGCTGGTGGCACGCGAGAAGTATGCCGACGCCGTTAAGGCGCTGGAGGCCTTCGTCAAGGACTACCCGAACCTCTCGCTGGTGGTTGACGCCAACCTGCTGCTGAGCCGCGCGGCCAGCGAGGTGGGCAGGCGCGAGCGCGACGACCTCAAACGCAAGCTGGCGTTCAACGCCTCCGTGGGGGCCGTGAAGGCTGTTAAAGCGCGCCGTACCAACCAAGTCGAGATGGCCGAGATGGACATCGCGGTCGGCCGCATCATGACCCTCAAGTCTCAGGCCGAGGCGGAATTCAACATGCCGGAGAAGTCCGCCGACAGCCGCGGTCAGGCGGTGATCTCCTACCAGGCATTTATTGACAGCACCGACCCGGCCAACCTGGCTTTGGCGCCGCTGGTCGAGACAGCCTATGCCGAGAGCGTGCCGCTGCTGCTGGAGCTGCGCAATTGGCGCATGGCGGCGGAGAACTGCGACACCTACCTGCAAACCTTCCCGCGCGGCCGCTTTGTCGCCGAAATGCGCGCCTGGCAGATTCAGGCCCAGATCGAACTGGGCAACAAAGCTCCCGAGGGAGCTAAACCGGCGGCGGCCGGAGCGGGCGTTGCGCCCGCCGTCGCCGCGCCACCCGCCAAATGATGAAACCGACCGATTTGAACGAGGAAATCACCATGCAAACGAACTGCAGATCTTTGTGCTCCCGCGGCTTGGCCCTTGGGCTGATGCTGACGTTGTTTCTGGCGGGGAGCGCGCAGGCGCAGATGGGGGGCGTATCCGGCGCCATTACCACCACTGAGGGGCGGCGCCTGGCGGGTCAGATTCGCTGGTTGGCTGTGGCCAGGAAGTACACCATTGCCACGGCCGGGGCGGGAGGATCGGTCGTCGAAACCGAGATTCTGCCCGACAAGGTCGCCAAGATCGAAGTTCCGGAGCCGCGGGAGCTTGCACCCGCCCTCAAGGCGGTGCGCGACGGCAAGGGCGCCGCGGCCATCCCGGTGCTGGAGAAGATCGCCCGCGACTACGCGATGCTGCAGTGGGACGAGCCCGCGGCCAACGCGCTGGCCGGGGCGCACATGCAGAACAATGACGCCGCCGCCGCCATCAAGGCTTGCGAGGCGGTCATTGCCGCCAATCCCGAAGCCGCCTACCAGGGCGGGATGGCGATCCTCTACTGGCAGGCCTTGCTTAAGGATGGCAGGACGGCTAAACTAACGGACCTGCTTGATGAAGCCATCAAGAAGGGCGGCCGCGAAGCGTCGGCGTATGCGCTGATCCTGCGCGGCGACATGCTGATGGAAAAGAAACAACCGCGCGATGCCCTCAAGGACGGGTACCTGCGGGTCGTGGTGCTGTATGAGAACGTGCGCTCGGCGCAGCCGGAGGCGCTGTACAAGGCCGCCAAGGCCTTCGAGGCCCTGCAGCAGAATCCGAACGCGGAGAAGATGCGGACGCTGCTGCGAACGAAGTATGCCGCCAGCGAATTCGCCAAGAAACTGTAACTGCGTCGTCGGCGGGGTTCTTGCCGCCGCCGCCGACAATGTGACTCCGAATAATAACCAGAGGTAGAGAAGTAATGAAACAGATGCTCGGAATCGCCGTCGTTTGCGCCAGTCTGCTGGCGCTGTCACACTCCGTTGCGCGGGCGCAGGATGCCGCGGCGCCGGCTGCCGCTCCGGCCGTGGCCGCCGCCGCGCCGGCAGGCGACGCTGCCGCTGCCGCTCCGGCCGTCGCCGCCGATACCGGTCTGGAGCCCGCGAAGGGTGCCACCAAGGACAGCAAGAAGAGCAAGACCAGCATGTGGGCGGTGATCTCCGGCTCCGGATGGCTGGGAACCGTGCTCTGGCTGGGGCTCTTCGGCTCAGCCGCCGCCGCCGTCTATTTCATCGTGGATTGCAGCATCCTGATCAAGCCCCAGAAGATCATGGCGCAGACCCTGGTGGACAAGGTCACCGCCGCCATGGCCGAGGGCGACGTGCTGAAGGCCCTTAAAGCCTGCGAGAGCGAGCCGGGACCGCTGGCCAGCATCCTCAGCGCCGGCTTCAGCCATGTCGAGGAAGGGTACGATATCATTCAGGAGGCGATCAGCACCGCCGCCGACATCGAGACCGAACGCCTGATGCAGCGCCTCACCTGGATCTCGGTCTGCGCCAACATTGCCCCGATGCTTGGACTGCTCGGCACGGTGCAGGGCATGATCATGGCCTTCGAAGGCCTGGCCACCGGCGCCCCCGACGTGGGCGCCCTCGCCCTGGCCATCTCGCAGGCGCTTTGGACCACGGCCGCCGGACTGTGCGTCGCCATTCCCGCCGTGACCTTCTACTTCGCCATCCGCAATAATGCCAACCGCATCATTCTGCGCATGCAGGCGATGACCTTCGAACTGATCAAGGATCTCCGCAACGTCGAGGTCGTGGACAACTAGCACGGCCGGCGCGCGGAAAGGACCGTCCCGATGCCCAAATCCAAACGCAAGCCCCCCGAAGGGTGCGAGCTGAACATGACGCCGATGATTGACGTCGTGTTCCAGCTCATCATTTTCTTCGTCGTCACTCTTAAGATGACCAAGGAGCTCAACCCCGACATCGTGCTGGAGGACGGCAAACATGGCGAAACCATCACGGCCGAGAACCAGCCGACGCAGACTATCGAGATCGAGGTGAGCCGGCGCGGACGCATCTCGATCCACAACGCGCAACTGACCAGGAGCATGCTGGCGGACATCATCCGCAGCCGTTACAGCCGGCATGGCTCCTTCCCCGTGCTGATCCGCGCGGACCGCCGCACCCGGCACGAGGACGTCAAGACGGTGATGGATATCTGCACCCGCAACGGCGTCTGGAAGGTCGGCTTCGTGGCCATCAAGGACGCGAAGACGAAGAAATGAGTGACTGATGACGGCACGGAGTAGGAACCACCGCTATGGCTCTCAGGCGCGCTAAGCTATCCGCCGAGGATCCGAAACTGGAGATGACGCCGATGATTGACGTCGTCTTTCAGTTGCTGATCTTCTTTGTCGTGACGCTCAAACAGGAGGATATCCTGTCGCGGCTGATGGCGGCGCGGCCGGCGCCCGACCCGAACGCCGTGCCGGAAAACCAGCCGGAACTGATCAACATCGCCATCCACCGCGGCGGCTTCCTCTTCAAGGGGCGCCCCGTGACGCTCGAAGGTCTGGACAGGCAGATCGAGCGTTATGCCGCACTGAGCAAGACCGCCAACGTGCTGGTGCGCTGCACGGCCGACTCTCCCCATGCTTTCCTGGTCCAAGCCCTGGACATCTGCAACAAGCACGGCATGCAGAACCTTTCGATCTTCAGCATGTAGGCGCGGGAGGACCGCGGCGGCAGCCAGACTCGAGGGGCAGCATCCTGCCGGTCTAAGAAAATCCGGCTGGTAAACGTCTAGGCATTGGAGAAGACAGATATGACCATGCATCACGATAATCTGCCGCCGCTGCAGGATCCGGCCTTCAAGGAATTGATGGAGCTTTTCGAGGAGAAAAGCTACTGGCAGCGGCTACGGCTGATGTTTACGGGGCTGACCAAGCCCAAGGATACCGGAGCGTACAAGGCCGCCCGCACCGAGTTGCAACGCCAATTGGCGCCGCTCGCCGCTTTCGCCATACCCGCCGCCTGCGTGCTGTTGCTGGCCGTGCTCGGCAGCCGTAACGCCAACCGGGACCGCAGTTTTGAAACCGATATCATGGATGCGGAGGAGATCAAGGATCTGGAAGATATCATCGAACCGGACAAGCAGTTGCCGGACGATATCCAGCCGACCGACATTCAGTTCACGCCGGACATCGCCATGGATACGCCGGCGCCGGCGGAAAACGCCCCGATGACGCCGCAGGTGGCCAACTTCGATGCGGTCCTCCAGGTCAAGAGTCCCGTGATTCTGCGCAACATCTATGGCGCGACCCGCAGCACCGGCATGAAGGGGCGCCTGATGGCGGAAGGCGGCGGCAATGCCGCCACCGAGACGGCCGTCATACGCGCCTTACGCTGGCTCAAGAAGAAGCAGCAGCCCGACGGTTCCTGGCCCGCCAACAAGAATGCCATGACGGCGCTGGCCGTGCTCTGTTTTCTGGCCCATGGCGAGAAGCCGGGCGATTCGGTCGAGTTCGGCGACACCGTGCAGCGCGGCATCCAGTTCCTGCTCGGTTCGCAGCCGGCCAGCGGTCAGTGGCCCGGCAACTACGAACATGCCATCGCCACTTATGCCATGTGCGAAGCTTACGGCATGACCATGAATCCCAACGTCAAGGCGGCCGCCGAGCGGGCCGTGAAGATCGTCATCAAGGGACAGCACGAGACCGGCGGCTGGGACTACGGCATGAAGCAGAGCGAGCGCGACGACACCTCCGTGATGGGTTGGGCGGCGCAGGCGCTCAAGGCCGCCCACATGGCCAATTTCTACAGCGATCGCGCCGCGCTCGAGAAGGCCTGCAAACTGGCGGTCAAGGGCTTCCAGAAGAACGCCGGTCCTAACGGCGGTTTCGGCTATACCGAGCCGGGCGCGGGCGGTCTCTCCAGCGTCGGCACGCTCTGCATGCAGTTCCACGGCGCTGCCAAACGCCCCGAGGTCACCAAGACGTTGGATCTGATGGATGCCTGGAAACCGGCCTGGAACGGCATGCGTCCCGACACCAAGATGACCATGAAGGACGGCAAGCCGGTACAGCCCGTGATCGCCGGCGTGGTGGGCGGTTGCACGCAGTATTACTACTACTATGCCACGCAGGCCAAGTTCCAGGCTGGCGGCTCACGCTGGGACAAGTGGAACGACGGCATGTGGCCCGAATATGTCAGAGCCCAGTTCGTGGAGAAGAATGCCATTGCCGACGCCGACGGCAAGATGCAGGACATCGGCTGGTGGGAGAACATTGACACACACACCGACCGTCCCGTCATGGACACCTGCCTGGCCGCGTTGCAGTTGATGGTCTATTACCGCTACCTGCCAACCTTCAAGTCCATGAATGTTGAGGAAGAGGTCGCCGCCACCGCTACCGACGCCGGTGACATCAAGGTTGACGTGAATCTGTAGTGGCGCCCACGGAATCCCGCGCGCCGCCCGCCCGCGGCGGCCAGCGTGCAATTCTAATTTGGGCGTCTTCCGCTGAATCCGCTGGTGAATAGTCAGAGCCAGCGTTCCTGGAGACGACGAAGCGTAACCGACAAAGTGTGCGACGAAGTGTGGGACTAAGCGTCATTGCCGAGCGCTTTTGGTGCTGTGAGCATGGCCGCTATTCGTCCTGGAAGGTCACGTCTCGTCTCGACCCGCGAAAGGACTGTCCGCCACACTTCGTCCCACACTTTGTCGGTTACGCATCGTCGCGCGGCTTTGTCGTGCGGCATTCTGTCCTGATAAATCCCGATACAAAATTCTTAACCTGAGGCGGGCTATCGCCCGCAACCCAATCGAACCGCAGATTTCCCGCTGCGCGGGCGCACAAACCGACGAATACTGAACCGCAGAATGTATAAGTCAATCCCTTCATGATTCGGACCTCATGATTCGTCAATCTGCGGTTCGTTTCGGCTCCATTTCTTGAACAACTTGTTTTTTGATCGCTCTCCTCAGGCTAATAAGTCTGCCGCTGCAAACGTTTCCTTGATGGAACGCCATTGATGGCGAACCAGAGGAGCGGCGGTCATGAATACTCAGCAGGTTGGCGTGCACCCCTTGCAGGATCCCGCGTTCAGAAAGCTGATGGATCTCTTCAAGGAGCCCGATTACTGGCAGCGTCTGAGACTCATGTTGGCCGGATTGGGTCAGCCCAGGAACTCCGGCGCATACAGGCGGGCACATACCGAACTGGAACGGCAGTGGGCGCCGCTTGCCGCCATCGCCATTCCTGCCCTGTGCTTGCTGATCTTGGCGCTCTTGGCCAAGGACAACGGCAGTGAAGTCCCGATCATAGATATCGGCAGCATCGAACCGATCGTTGACATCGAGCCACAGATTCAGATTGACTACCCATCCACGGAACCGGCGTACGCCGATGGGGGCGGCGACTTCAACCCCGTCATTGCCATGAACAAACCGGCGCTGCCTCCACCACCGGTGATCGTGGCACCTCCGCCGGAACGCGCTCCCGTAAACACACCGGTTAGTAAAGGCGTGAGCATCATCACGTTGCCGCGCATTTTCATCGGTTCTCGCAGCGCCCCCGAGCGCGCCCGCCTGAGCGATCTCGGCCAGGGCAACGCCAGCACCGAAACCGCCGTCATACGCGCGCTGCGCTGGCTGAAGCAGAATCAGCAAGCGGACGGCTCCTGGCTCAATAACAAGAATGCCATGACTTCCCTGGCAATCCTGTGTTTCCTGGCACACGACGAACGGCCGGGCGTTTCGCGCGAGTTCGGCGACAGCGTGCAGCGCGGCATCGAGTTCCTGCTCCGCTCGCAACCGGCCGACGGACAGTGGCCGGGCAACTACGAGCACTTTATCGCCGCCTACGCCATGTGCGAGGCCTACGGCATGACCATGAACCCCAACCTCCGCGCGTCCGCCGAGCGCGCCGTCAGCGTCATCATTCGGGGACAGCACAGGAGCGGCGGCTGGGACTACGCCGCCAAACAGAGCGACCGCGACGACACCTCGGTGACGGGCTGGGCGGCACAGGCGCTCAAGGCCGCCAGCATGGCGAATTTCTACAGCGACCCCGCCGCACTTGACCGAGCCTGCAAGCTGACGGTCCAGGGCCTGATGCGCAATGCCCATCCCGACGGCGGCTTCGGTTACACCGGTCCCGGA
>JAQULY010000156.1 GCA_028718445.1 Kiritimatiellia bacterium | reverse complement strand
AGATTGGCCACGATATCTTCGCCATGACCTATTGCATGGGCGGCGGCTGGCAACGGTATTTTTCCTATTTCCTTGGTTCCAAGACACTCGACGGCTTCGTCCCCCAGCCCTTTTATCAATTCCGGCAGCCGGGGTACAGCGGTGGAATCAACGGCGCTTATGAGACGTTTTCACGCCACGGCAAGTTTGTCATCAAGGAATTGGACACACGCAACTGGATGCGCGGCATGACCGACGAACTCGACACCATGCGCATCGGGACGCCACTCTCCCTGGATCACTTTAGGGCCACGGTTCTCAAGGAAATCGGCCAGATGCTCGCGCATTATCAGGGATACTGGTGGTACGATATCGGCGCAAATGCATACCGCCATCCTGAGGCGTTGCGCGTCATCCGCCAGGTCAAGGATGTCGGCGACGAGTTGTATGCGCGCATGCCTATGGATCCCTTCGTGCCGGAAGTGGCGTTCATCTACAGCGGTAAATCGCTAGGCTGGGGAAAACCGCGCATGTGGCGTGGTGCGAGCCATTTTCCGACCTGGTGCATTGACTATATGGACCTCGATCTGGCCACGGCCGGCGTGCCGATCGGGCATTATTTCATGGAAGACATCCTGAACGATCCCGGCCGGGTATCCAAGGCCAGGGTGGTGGTCTTCATGAATACGTATCACCTGACCGCGGCAGAGAGAGCCTTTATCGACAAAGAATTCAAAAGGGACCGGAAGATTCTGATCTGGCATTATGCGCCGGGCTACCTGACCGAAACCGACATTGACTTGAAGGCCATCGCAAAACTTGTCGAAATGAACGTGGAAGCGGATAACCAGGCGCTGCGCGCGCGTGCCATAGCCATTCCCGGCCACGATCCGCTTGCCGCCGGGTTGAAGCCCTTGCAGGGCATCGGCGACAGTACGCGGTGTTTCTTCGATATTTCGGAAAATGGCGATTATCTGCAGTTGTTCTGCCAGCGCTTCTGGATTAATGATCCCGATTCTCTGACGCTGGCAACCTATCATGAAGACGGAAAGAGCGCGATTGCCGCAAAACGCTTGAAAGAGTTCACATCCATTTACGTCGCCTCGCCCGGCGGCCTGTCCCCGGAATTGCTTAACAATGCCGCGCGCGAAGCGGGCGCTTTCGTGGCTTCAAGGCCGGGCCCGGTCATTGATCTGAACGGCAACTTCATCAGCATTCACGGCGTGGCCGGCGGGAGATACAGCATTAACCTGCCGCGCATCGCCGATGTCTGCGATCCATTTACCGGTAAAATCATCGCCACGCAGGCCGATCGGTTCGAGATCACAATCGTGCCGCAGAAAACGTATTGGTTTCTCCTGCGGTAAAGCAACGCTCGGAACAGCCCGAAAAAAGATGTAATAAGAAGATTGGCATGAAGAAGCTTCGCCAAATTGAATAATGTACCGATGGTTCTATCTGCTGTTGCCGCTGTGCTGTTGCGGTTGCGTCAGCCTGACGGCGCCGGCGCCGGCGCTGAGTTACCGGCGCTGCGTACGCACGGATCCGCGCCCCTTGCGTGTGCATGCCGTACGTTACGATCTGCGCTCCCCGAAATACGAGATCGTGGCGGCCGTGGCGGCGCCCGATCCCGATGGCGTCGGTCCCGCCGAGACGCGACTGGCTTATCCGGAGATCACCGTCAGCAACCATGCGCTGGTGGTGGCCGTCAACGCCAACGCTTTCAGCACGCTCGCCGCCGCCAACGGCGACCGCCCGAAAAGCTATCTGCATGGCTGGCCGGTTGACATTGCCGGCGCCGTCATCGCCGACGGCGTCTGCCGCAGTCAGGCCGATGGACACGCGAATTTCTGGATGGATGCCGCCGGCAGGCCCCATATCTCCGGCGCGAGCCCTCCGGCCGATGCGCGACAGGCCGTTGCCGGCTTTGGTCTGCTGCTGACCAATGGAGTGCCGGCTGTCGCCCCCGGAACGCACACGAATCTCGCGCCGCGTAGCGCCGTCGGCCTGGACCGATCGCGCCGCTATCTCTGGATCGTGGTGGCGGACGGACGGCAGGAAGGCTACAGCGAAGGGTTGAACCTCTACGAACTCAGCGAGCTGATGCGCGAACTGGGCTGCCACGAGGCCTTAAACCTCGACGGCGGCGGCAGCAGTGCGCTCTTCTACACGGAGCGCCAGGGCATGCCGGCGCGACTGATGAATAGCCCCTCGCAGTTCCTGACGAGGCCCGTGCCGGTAATGCTAGGCATCCGGCGGAGGTCAAAACAACGGCAACCTAGGACGCCGGACTGATCGCCTCGACCGGGCACTCGTTGGCGCACACGCCGCAATCCACGCAGGTGCCGGCATCAATAACGTACTTGGTTTCGCCGGCGCTGATTGCCTCAACCGGGCAGACTTCCTTGCAGGAGCCGCACTTGGTGCACTTATCGCTGATTTCGTAGGCCATGATCTCTGTCTTCCTTGTGTCGTTCCGGTCTGCCGGCCGATTCCCCGGGGAGTCGCTCCGGCAATCGAAAGGGCGCGCATTATACGCATGCAGGCCCCGGACCGCAACGGGAAGTCGCGGGAAGTCGCGACACGGGGCAATGGGGGGTGCGCGTCAACACAATAGCAGCGCCTAAGGCAGCAGGGTTCAGGATTCAGTTTGGCCTCTGCCATGTGGCCGGTTGGAGCATATGGGAAGAAACGCTCAATGCTGAAATCTGTCACGGGGGTGGTAAGCTGAAGGGGAGGGCAGTCGGCGGAGGATGGCGCGCGTGACACTTAACCGCCTACCCTTAACCGGATACGCTTAACCGGATCGTCTTACACGAAGGGACTGTCAAGCGCGTTATGAAAAATATCAAGCGGCGGTCCGGTCGCCGATTACGGGCGACGATTACATTGGATTTCCTTGAGAGTTGCGCGTTGAACGTTCGGCGTTGAGCGTTTTTTCCCGTTCTTTCGTGTAAGGCGATTCGGTTAAGAGTATCCGGTTAAGGGTAGGCGGTTAAGTCTCGTTCACCGATTTCCATTTTTCACACGACTTCTTCCCCCCGCCAGCGTGCGGGCGAGGGTCTCGGCGGCCAGGGCGCGGCCTTCGTCGGTCAGGTAGCCGTCCCTGACCGGCACGGCTGCCGGGCGCGTGTAGCACATCGTGTAGAAGTCGGCAACGGTCACGCCATAGGCGTCGGCCACGCGCACCACCGCCTCGGCGAAGGGACGCATGGGGTCCGCGCCCGCATCAGATGGCTCGATCGTGGCGCAGGGAATCAGGCCGGGCGGCGGTGTGATCAGCACCACCTGGCACCGGGCGGCATCGTGCAACAGACCCACCAGCGCCGCCAGGCGCCTCTCGAAGTCCTCCATGTTCTCGCCACCCGCGGCGCCGAACATGTTGGGCGCGATCGCGACCGTGTCGGCCGGCAGCAGCAGCGACAGCCTGGCCAGCGGCGCCAGGCGTCCCGGACAGCGCGTCCGCAACGGCGCGCCCAGCGACTCGAAGGTGACTCGCCGGTAGACCACGTTGCTGGCGGTCAACCCCTGCGCCTGTCCGCCGAAGATCTGCAGATCCGACAGCAAACCCCGATCGAAAACCGCGCCGTCGCCGCCACCGTTGCCCGTCAGCGGCGTCAGGAAGCCGTCGAGCACCGCCAGGCGTTGTCCCGGACGCAACCCGCGGAAGGGCAGGGGATGGCCGCTAGACGCCCGACGCGGCGCCAGAATGCAGTTCTCGCCGCCATCCGACAGCAAGTCGCCATCCCAATCAGCGGGCAAGCGCTCGAACGGTTGGCGCCAGAAGTTCACCGCTCCGCGATTGACCTCGACCCCCGCGTGCCGAACGAACCAGCGGATGCTGCCGAATTCGCGTGCGTCACCGCATGGCAGCGGCAGCCGTCCCCATCCCTGCGCGAGCGCGAGCGTACTGGCGATTCGGTTGGTGCGGCCGCCGGCATCCACGACCAACGCCTCCACCTCCAGGGGCAACTGCACGGGCGTCGTACCGCGGAAATGAATTTCCGGCTGCACCGGGTCATCGTCATAGCAGATGGCCGGCACGCCCCAGAGACGGCTCGCAAGGCGGTACTCGGCGCTCACTTCGGCGGGAAGCTCCAGAGTCAAGCTGGCCGTCGCGCGCTGACCGGTGGAACTGACCACCTCGAGCTCAATCGGCTGCGCGTCGCTACCGGTGAAAACGTGGCGCCACTCCGGCGCGCTGCCCAGAAGCGCGCCGCGCGATCGCCAGTGGCATGTGACGGTCTGTGCGCCGTCCCGGACCGCGTGCAGGCTGCGCAGGCTGACGGGCGTGAACGTGACAGGCACGCCTTGGAAGGCGTAGCCAGGCTCCATGTGGTAATCGGCGCCGGCGTGCAACAGCGCGCCCTGACGCTCGATCCGCGCCGCCACGGGGCCGGCCCCCGTCAACAGCGCCTCCCGCGGCCAAGGCACGACCTGGCCGTCACCTCCCGGTGCAATCCAGCCTGCGCGCACGGCGATTTCATTCTCGCAGACCTGCATGATCTCCCATCTGTTCAGGCCGGCGGCAAGTGTCAGCACCTCGCCGGTCTGCCATCCCGGTCGCGGCGGACGCGCGTTCTGCGCCGCGAGCGCGCCGTTCATCAAGAGATACGACGGCAAGCTGCTCTCAAGCGCCAGACGGTAGCTGCCGGCCTGCTTCACCAGCAGCCATCCGCTCAGCCGCGCCACGTAGAAGGGTCGCTGCCAACCGCCCTCATGCCAGTTGCGTCCGCCCTCCGCCCGGCTTTGTATGGATTGCAGGTCGTTAGTCAGGAAGGTTACACGCCTGTCGGCAGCAGTGCGCGCCACCATGAAGCGCATCTCCTCCCAGGTGGGCGGCGCCTCGTGCGCCCCGGAGCGCTGGACGGCGACCGCCACCGGCTGGGGATGGGCGAAGGCGGCATCGGGCACGATGACGCCGCCGTTGGTGACGGCGTAGAGCGCCACGACTGCGTTCGCCGGCAGTCCCGCGCAATCCACCAACAGATTCAGGCTCGCGCCATTGGTAGTTACGACGCGCACCGGCCGCGGCGCGCCGCCGACCTCGGCCGCGACGCGGCCAACCGGCACGCCGTTAGTCAGCAGCGCCGGCAACTGCACCAGACAGCAGGACTGCCCGACGGGCGGCGTGAAGACCGCGCGTACGGGAGCGTCCGGGAACCGCCAGGGCGGATCTGGCGCCTGTGCCACGGCGGCGGACGCGAACGACAGCCACGTCACCAACGCGCACGCGGCGGCGCACACTTTTCGTTCTTGGCTCCTCACCATACCATTGTCTCAGTGTTCAGATGCGTGTAAGGGGGGCTAGCCCCCGCAGTATAGCAGTAACAACCACAGGGGAAATTGCATACTCCAGAAGGCAGTTGCTGCCACGTTCCCATGCGGACACGGACCCACGGCAACCAATCGCCCGTCGGGACGGCGGGGACCGCCGTCTCCATCGCCTGCAGCCGTGGGCTGGTGCTGGCCGGTTCCGGCCCATCGAGAGGCGGGGACCGCCATCTTCATTGCCCGCATCTTTGGGGCCGGCCGTCCCGGCCGGTACCGTCCCGGCCGGAGCCGAATACTGGCACGTTTCGTGCGCGCATCGGGGCGTAATCATGAACCGCTCACCACATCTGCCTGTCACCATCCTGCCCCCGGCGCAGTGCATACGCCGGACGGCAGGCTGGCCGCAGTTTGTGTGCCAGCGGGGCGGTTTCACCCTCTTCGAGCTGATGGTGGTGGTCGCGATCGTCGCCATCCTGGCAAGCATCACCGCCGTGGCCGTCAACAGCGCCAAGGAAAAGGCGCGCCAGACCGATTGCATGTCCAACCTGCGCCAGTTGGGCACCGCCCTGGTCGCCTACCGCGCCGACAACAACGGCCGCAACCCCGGCTGGCTCTCCAATCTCTACCCCACCTACATTGACGATAAAGGCGTCTATGTCTGCCGGAGCGACCTGGCCAAAGGGCACGGCCGCAACCGTCCGTCCGAGGTTGACGGCGGCGGCGCCTCTTCCGCGCAGAAATATCCCGAGACCATTGACAACGATTCGGTGGCCAGGAACACCTACGGCCAGAACGAAGCCATCAAGGCCAACAGCTACTTCTACGAGTTCAGTTCGGCGCCCTGCTCGTGGAAGGCGGGTGGAACCTGGGCGCAGGTCAAGGAGGATCAACTGGCCAACGGCGATGCCGCCAGCGGCAACGTGCCATACAGCTCTTCGCGCATGCCGATCGTGCGATGCTTCCACCATGCGGCGCACAGCACGGTGGTCGGCTACGCGCAGGGCGCGGACTACTCGCGCAGCACCAGCAAGGAACGCAGCGGAATGACGCTGAACGTGGCCTACGCGGGCAACGTGACGATCGCGCCGGTCTGGTGGGAAGGAACGCTGGAGGCGGGCGAGCGATAGGCGGGACAAAACCATGCTGACAACCAAATGCCATGCTAGATTGCGTAGCGGTCTGACCGCGTTGTTGCTGGTGGCCGGCTGCGTCACGCCGCCGCCGGAGAAGCCCTTCACCCATCCGGATGTCGCGGCGGCCGAACAGCTCTTCCTGGAGGAACGCTATACCGATGCCATCATTGCCTGCACCGAACTGCATCGCCGCGACCCTCTGACCCCGGGCCTGGCGGAACTGCAGGGGCGCATCATGCAGCGGCTGGCCGAGCTGCGCCAGCGCGCGGTGGACGTTCGCCAGGAACCCTCCGACGCGCTCGCGCTGGCCGACCTCGACCGCCAGGCCATTCTGCCCGACACCTACCGCCTCTCCCGCCACGTCGTCGGCGAGTCCAAGCCGATTCACACGCTGCCCAACGCCATGCAGGAGATCCTCAACCAGCCCGTTAGTGTGCATCTGGAGAACGTCAAACTGAGCGAGATCGTCGCCCAGATCGGCAAGTCCGAAAAGGTCAACATCGTCGCCGACGGCGCGCTCGATGCGCAGGCGTTGACCATCCATGTCGAGAACACCCCCTTGTCTGAGGTGCTCGAGTACGTCGGCCGCAATCTCAATGTGACCTTCGCCGTGGGGCAGAACATCGTGTGGGTGACGCCAGGCAACGCGGCGGCGGGCGGCGTGCCGCTGCTGACGCGCGTTTACCGGCTGCGCAAGGGGCTCTCGGGCGACGAGCTGGAGGGCGGCCCCGACACGCTCGGCATCATCGAGGCGGTCAACCGCTTCGTGCCCGTGCTGGAGGGTGCCGACATTCTCTACAACACCAAGGCGCACGCTATCCTGGCCAAGAACTCGCGCGAGAACCTGGCGCTGATCGAGGACATCATCGAGGCGCTGGATGTGCGTCCGCCACAGGTGCTGATCGAGTCACGCTTCATCAGCACAGGGGTCTCCGATCTGCGCGAGCTGGGCGTGGACTGGCTGATCAATACCCCCATCAAGATCAACAGCAAGAAGCAAGTCGTGAAGGGCAACGTGGTCTACGCCAACAAATCGCAGATCGCCTCGGGCGCCTCGATGCAATACACGCCCTTCGCCAACGCTGCGCAGGGGATGAACTTCACCTACGAAGGCGTGCTGACCGATCCGGCCTTCCAGGCCGTGGTGCACGCCCTGGAGTCGACGGGCAAGTCGCGCACCCTCTCGGTGCCGCGCGTGACCACGGTCAACAACAAGGAAGCCTCGTTGCGCGTCGGCGAGGACTTCCGTTTCTTCGAGGAGTATGAGACCGAGGAGGTCCGCACCGGCACCACGCCGGAGGGGCGCGACATCTACCAGTCGCGGCTGGTGCCGACCGGCACGCCGACCCTGGAGGAGTTGGGCATCGAACTGGTGGTCACGCCCAGCGTGGGCGCCGACCTGGCGACGATCGGCCTGAAACTGGCACCGGAGATCAGCGAGTTCGTGCGCTGGGAGTACTATGAGACTTCCGCCGGGGACAGCGGCGACAGCCAGAACACCACGACCAACAGCGCGCTCAGCATCATCAAACTGCCGGTCTTCAGGCGCAGCAACGTTACGACGGAAGTACAGGTGCGTAGCGGCGAGACCGTGGTGATGGGCGGCCTGGTGACCTCTTCGCGCGTCAAGTCCCGCGAAGGCACGCCGCTGATCTCCTGGATACCTTTCATCGGGCAGCTCTTCCGTCACGACGTCTGGGAGGACGTCAGCCAGAACCTGCTGATTTTTGTAACCGCTACGCTGATATCGGACATCGGCGAGGAGCTGATTCCGCTGACGCCGCCGGAACCGGTGACCGGCGGCGGCAAGGTCGAACTGGGCGTACCCGCGCCTGCGGCGCCCGCCGCCACCAATGCCCCGGCTGCTCCGTCTCCGGCCCCCGTAGCTGCACCCGCCCCCGCGGCCGCTCCTGCTCCCGCCCCCGCGCAATAACGGAGAAAGCGTGATGCAATGAGCCTCCACCCCCCAACTTCTCCCGCGCCTGGTCTGAGAACCTTTGTCGCGAGCTTTGTCGACAAAGCTCACGACAAAGCTCGCGACAAAGATGGACGGACGTTTCTCATAGCTTTTTCCATCTGGCGACGCTACGCCAGCAGCACGCCTGTGCCCTGTTCCCTGAACCCTGAATCCTGATCCCTGAACCACTGCCCACCGCCCACTAACCAACTTCTCCACCCATGCCCCGCCTCAAACAAATCGTCGGCCTCGACATCGGCAGCCGCACCGCGCGTGCGGTCTGGGTGCAGCTCCGTGGCGGGGAACCGCGCGTTGTCCGGGCCGAACAGATGGCGCTGCCGCTTGAAGGGAACGAGACACAGGCGCTGATTCGCTCCTGGGTCGAGCGCCTGGGGCTGCTGCGCGGTTTTGCGGCCGTGCCGTTGCCGGGCGCGCAGGTGGTCTTCCAGCCCGGCCGGTTGGCGCCCGAGGATCCGCGCACGCCGGCCCAGGCCGCCGACATGGAGTTGGCCACCTTCAACGACATGGCGGGCGACCGCATGGCCTCGGACGTGACGTCGCATGCCTGGAGTCCCGGGTTGCGCGTCTATCTGATGGCGATGGCGCGTCCGAACGTCGTGACGCGCGCCCTCAATGCCCTCGAACCGGTGGGCCTCCGGCCCGCCGATCTGGTGCCGGCGCCAGTGGCCTGCTTCAACGCGCTCAGCCGGTTGGGCGGCGACACCGGCACGCCCACGCTCTATCTGAACATCGGGCACACGCAAACCGAACTGGCGATCGGCACAGCCAAGGGATTGCTGTTTGCGCGATCCATCGCGTTGGGCGGACGCAGCTTCACCGATGCCGTGATGCAACTGGCGATGACGCCGCTGGCGCAGGCCGAGGCGCAGAAGCAGCGCGACGGTTCGCTGCTGCCCGGCGGCGCCTATGCCGAGGCGCTGCGTCCGGCGGCCGAGCGCTGGTACGCGCAGGTGGCGACGTGCCTGAGCGCCTATCGCGGCGCCTTTGGCGGCGAACCGTTTGCGGTGGGACGCATCGTGCTGTCGGGGGGCGGGGCCCAGTTGGGCGGGCTGGTGGAATTCCTGGGCGAGCGCAGCGGCTTGGCCGTCGTCAAGGCCGAGTCGCTGCCGGGGGCGGCGGTGTTGCCCGCGGCCGGCTGCTTCGACGTGGCCCTGGGCGCGGCGCTGACCGCTCTGGAGGTGGTGCCCTCGCGGTTGTCGCTGCTGCCCGCCATGCTGCGCGACGAGGTCGTCTTCCGCGAGAAAAAGCCATACTGGGTGGCCGCGGCGGTCATGGGCGCGCTGACGCTGGGTGTCATCACCGCCGGCATGGTCTACGCGTTGCGCGGCGATGCGCGCGCACTTGAGACCGAGCGCAAGGAGCTGCGCAAGCGCGAACAGCTCGATCGGGGCATCGCCGCGATCCGGCAGCGCAGCGACGCCCAACGCGTCCGCTGCGAGCCGTTGCGCAAGCTGTTGCGCGGCGGTCCGGCCATGCGCGAGGTGATCTCGCTGGTGGCCAACACTATTGCGCCGGACGACTGGATCTCGCTGATCTGCGACGAGAGCGCCTATTTGCCCGCGGCGGCGTCCGCCGCGAAGCACGCCCCGCCTGCGCTGCCGCGCGCCGGCTTCTTCGTGCCCGGTTTCCGCGGCGCGCTCCGTCCCGCCGCCGCCGCCGAGGCGACGGCGAAAAGCGATGTCCCGCCGCCGCCGGCATCCGAGTTCAATGTCTTCATCGTCGAGGGCTACACGCCCGATATCAGCTTGACGACCGTCAAGTCCATGATGGAACGCCTGCGCACCGCGCCGCGCGTCAGGAAGGTGGATCTGTTGAGTGACGACAAGGTCCTGCCGCCCACGTTGCCCGAGGATCTGGCCGGCCTGGCGTTGGAGCTTCCGGACATGCGGCGCTTCGTGATGCGCCTGGAGGTGACGCCGCCGTGAAGCATCCGCACATCCGCATTTCCGAGCGTCAGCAGGTGCTGCTGATCATTCCGCTGGCCGTGGCCGCGCTGCTGGGCATCTGGCTGGGCGTGCTGCGGCCGCAGTTCCGCAAGCGCGCCGAGATCGGCGCCCTGCGCGCCCAGCTCGAACGCAGTCCCTTCGCACGCCTCAGCCTGGCGAGTCTGGCCAAGGCCGCCGAGCACGAGCGCGTGTTGGGAGAGAGCGTGGACCAGGAATGGGCGCGCACGGTCGAGCGGTTGGCCTCATTCGAAGACCAGCGCGATCTGCGCGAGTCGGAGTTCGGGCGCATTGACTACAAGATGGCGCTCTTCCAGGCAGA
>JAQULY010000155.1 GCA_028718445.1 Kiritimatiellia bacterium | reverse complement strand
ATGCGGCGGCGCGCCGTGCGGGTGCAGGCGGCCGGCCAGACGGTCATGGACACCTGCGGCACCGGCGGTGACGGTGCCCACACCTTCAACATTTCCACGACCGCGGCCTTTGTGCTCGCGGGCGCCGGCGTGGCCGTCGCCAAGCACGGCAACCGCGCCGCCAGCAGCCAGTGCGGCAGCGCCGACGTGCTGGAGGCGCTCGGTCTGAATCTCGACGCCGCGCCCGAAACCATGGAGCATGCGCTCAACACGATCGGCATCGCCTTTCTCTTCGCGCCGCGCTTTCATGGCGCCATGCGCCATGCCGCGCCCGTACGCAAAGCGCTGGGCGTGCGCACGCTCTTCAACCTGCTGGGGCCGCTCTCCAATCCCGCCGGGGCAACCTGCCAACTGCTGGGTGTCTACGCTCCCGAGTTGACCGAGATGTTCGCCCAGGCGCTACGCCTGCTCGGTACGCGACGCGCCTTCGTAGTGCACGGACACGACGGTCTGGACGAGATCTCGGTCTGCGCCACCACACGCGTCTCGGAACTCGACGACGGGCGCGTGCGCACCTACGACCTCGATCCCGCGCGCTATTTCCACGAACTGGCGGATGCGTCGTCACTGCGCGGCGGCACGCCCGCCGAGAACGCCGGCATCCTGCGCGCGATCCTGTCGGGCGAACAGGGGCCGCGCCGCAACATCGTGCTGCTCAATGCCGCCGCCGCGCTGGTGGCCGCCGGCCGCGCGCCGGACATCGCCGCCGGACTCGACCTCGCCGCGCGCGCGCTGGACAGCGGCAAGGCCATGGAAAAGCTCGACGCGCTGGTAGCCGCGAGCAGGGAATGATCGGGACGGCATGAGCGACTTTCTCGACAAGATCGTGACCGTCAAGCGGCGCGTCATCGCCGAAACGATGACGCGGACGTCCCTCGACACGGTGCGGACGCGGGCGCGAGCGCGGCGCGAGTTCCGTTCCCTGGCGACGGCGCTGGCCGCGCCCGGCGTGCGGGTGATCGCCGAAATCAAGCGTGCCTCGCCATCCAGAGGACCGATCCGTCCCGGACTGGATCCCGCCGCGCTGGCGCGCGCCTACGCCGCCGGCGGCGCCGCGGCCGTCTCCGTGCTGACCGAGCGGGACCATTTTCAAGGCAGCGACGACGATCTGATGACGGCCCGCGCCGCCATGACGCTGCCGGTCCTGCGCAAGGATTTTGTCCTCGACGCCTACCAGGTCTACGAAGCCGCGGCCATCGGCGCGGATGCCGTGCTGTTGATCGTGCGTATTCTTGACGACCCGACGCTCGCGAACCTGTACGCGCTGGCGCTGGAACTGGGACTCGACCCGCTGGTGGAGGTTTTCAGCGACGACGATGCCGCGCGTGCGCGCCGTCTGAAACCCCGTCTGATCGGCATCAACAACCGTGACCTGCGGTTCTTCGGCACTTCCACCGGAAACGCCCCGCGCCTGGCGGGTAGCTTTGCCGAAGGCACCATCGTGGTGGCGGCCAGCGGCATCCGCAACCGCGCGGACATTGACGCGGCGCAGGCGGCCGGAATCAGGTGTTTCCTGGTCGGCGAGAGCCTCGTGCGCGCGCAGGACCCGGCGGCCCACCTGGCATCCCTGTTGCGAGGCGGTGGCGCTTGAAGACGGGTGTCGAAATCAAGATCTGCGGGCTGACCACACCCGCGCAGGCGACGGCCTGCGCGGCGGCCGGTGCCGATGCGATCGGCATCGTGTTCTACCGGCGCAGCCCGCGCTGCGTGACGCCCACGGCGGCGCGCGCCATCGTCGCGGCCCTTCCCGCCGGCTTTCCGGTGGCCGGTGTCTTTGCCCATGCGCCGCTGGCGGAGATCGTGGCGACCGCCGCCGCCGCGGGAATCCGGATCGTGCAACTGCATACGATGCCCGAGAATCCGCTGGACTATGAAAGTCTGGCGCGGTCGGGCTTGCGTGTGGTACAAACGCTTTCGTGCCCATGTGACGAGTTGCGCGCGACCGCCGCGGCGTTGCCGCCGCGGCTGGCGGTGCTCGTGGAATGCGGCCGCGGCCCGTTGCCTGGCGGCAATGGCGCGCGCTGGGACTGGAGCGGGGCGGCCGTGCTGCGCGGCGCGCGTCCGTTCGCGATCGCCGGCGGGCTCGATCCCGCCAATGTGGCCGAGGCACTGCGCGCGTCCGGTGCCGATGCCGTGGACGCCAGCAGCAGCGTCGAGTGCGCGCCTGGCATCAAGGACCTGGCGCGCGTGCGCGACTTCATCGCCGCCGTGCGCGCCGGCGCGGTCCGCACGGATGGAGGTCGAAGCAAGGTTTTCGCGGGAAGCAGCGAGCAGTGATGAACCCGAGACACTACAACACCAACATCGAGAGTTGGCAGCGGATCGCCACGCCGCGCGAACTGTACAACGAGTTGCCATCCACGCCCCGTTCCGGACTGACCGTCGAGACCGGCCGCGAGACCATCAAGCGCATCCTGGACCGACACGACCGCCGGTTGCTGGCCATTGTCGGCCCCTGTTCGATCCACGATCTCAAGGCCGCGGGCGAATACGCCCGCCGGCTGCGCGGTCTGGCGGAGGAGTTGAAGCACGCGCTTTTCATCGTCATGCGGGTGTACTTCGAGAAACCGCGCACCTCACTGGGTTGGAAGGGCTTCATCAACGACCCCGATCTGGACGGCGGGTTCCGCGTGGATTTGGGGTTGAGGCGCGCGCGCGCATTCCTGATCGAGGTAGCGGAACTGGGACTGCCCGCGGCCACGGAGGCCTTGGACGTGATGATTCCGCAGTACATCGGCGACCTGATCTCGTGGTCGGCCATTGGGGCGCGCACCACCGAATCGCAGGTTCACCGTGAACTGGCCAGCGGACTATCCACCCCCGTGGGCTTCAAGAACGCCACGGACGGCAGTCTAGAAGCGGCCGTCAACGCCATCCGCGCCGCGCAGGAGCCGCACCATTTCCTGGGCGTCACGGACGACGCGCTGCCGGCCGTCTTCACCACCACGGGCAACTCCTACCCGCACATCGTGTTGCGCGGCGGCAAACGGCCAAACCACGATCGCGAGGCGATCGCCCGCTGCGAACAGGCGCTGGCCGCGGCCGGCTTGCGCCAGGCAATCATGGTGGATTGCAGCCACGGCAATTCGGCCAAGGACTACCGGCTGCAGGCGACCGTGTTGCGCGACGTTCTGGAACAGCTCGAAGCGGGCAACAGCTCGATCGTCGGCTTCATGCTGGAGAGCCATCTCGAGGCGGGCCAACAGCCGTTGTGCGGCGATCCGCGGGAACTGCGCCGCGGGGTCTCCATCACGGATGGCTGCATAGACTGGCGCACCACTGAGGAACTGCTGCGTGAAGCCGCGGCGCGACATGCGTCCGTGATGGCGCAGCGTGCGAGCGGAGGGTGAAGCCGATGGAATCGACGGGAATCGACGGGAATCGAAAACAAACGCTTTCTAGGAGCAAATGGCCATGAAACAACCAGCTTCACTTATCGGCGCCTATCCCGACGCGTCCGGTCATTTCGGCGCCTTTGGCGGCCGTTACGTTGGCGAAACGCTGATGCCGGCGCTGATCGAACTGGATGCCGCGCGCAAGGCGGCGCTGGCCGATCCGGAATTCATGCGCGAGTACCGCGAGCTGTTGCGCGACTACGTCGGTCGTCCCAGCCCGCTCGATTACGCGGCCCGCCTGACAGCCCACGCCGGCGGCGCGCAGATCTATCTGAAACGCGAGGATCTCAACCATACCGGCGCGCACAAGATCAACAACACGGTTGGACAAGCCCTGCTGGCCCGCCGCATGGGTAAGCGGCGTCTGATCGCCGAAACCGGCGCCGGGCAGCACGGCGTGGCGACGGCCACCGTGGCCGCGCGCTTTGGCATGTCGTGCAGCGTCTACATGGGCCGCGAGGACATCCTCCGGCAGGCTCCCAACGTCCAGCGCATGCGCCTGCTGGGCGCGGAGGTGGTGCAGGTGGACTCCGGCACCGCCACTCTCAAGGATGCCATGAACGAAGCGCTACGCGTCTGGGCGGCGGAGGTCGAGACCACCTTCTATGTTGTCGGTACCGTTGCCGGCCCGCACCCCTACCCCGTGATGGTGCGCGATTTCCAGCGCGTGATTGGCGACGAGGCCCGCACGCAGTCGTGGCAGCGGTTCGGCCGTCTGCCGGACCTGCTGTTGGCCTGCGTTGGCGGCGGCAGCAATGCCATGGGCCTCTTCTACCCGTTTCTCGACGACGCGGTCGAGATGATCGGGGTGGAGGCCGCCGGGGCCGGCATCGCCACAGGCAAGCATGCCGCCACGCTGGGGCATGGCGCCGTGGGCGTGCTGCACGGCACCAAGTCATATCTGCTGCAGAGCGACGACGGCCAGATTCACGAAGCCTACTCGGTCTCGGCGGGACTCGATTACCCCGGCGTCGGGCCGGAACACGCGCTGCTCAAGGAACTTGGGCGCGTCCGGTATGTCTCCGTGGACGATGCCGCCGCGCTCGAGGCCTTTCACCTGCTGACGCGCACCGAAGGTATTATCCCGGCGCTGGAGAGCTCGCATGCCATCGCGGCCGCGATAGTCGAGGCGCGGCGACGCCCGAAAGATCAGATTCTGATGGTGTGTCTGTCAGGACGCGGCGACAAGGACTTGGAGCATGTGGCGCGTATCACTGAAAAGTTGAACCCCGAACCCCGAACCCTCCCATGAGCTCACGACTGAAAGACCATTTCGACCGCCTCGCTGCCAGCCGGCGTAAAGCGCTGGTTTGTTATCTGACCGGCGGCGACCCCGACCAGGAGACTTGCCGCGACATTGCCGTCGCCGCCTGCAAGGCGGGAGTGGATGTTCTCGAACTGGGCGTGCCATTCTCGGACCCGGCCAGCGATGGTCCGGCCATCCAAATGGCAGCCCTACGGGCGCTGAAGCAGGGCGCCACCGTCAAGCGCATCCTGGAACTGGCGCGCGCCATCCGCGCCGCCGTGGACACGCCCATCGTGCTATTCGGTTACTTCAACCCGCTGCTGCGTTACGGTCTGCCGCGTCTTTGCGCGGACGCGGCTGCCGCGGGCGTGGACGGCCTGCTGGTCGTGGACCTGCCTCCGGAGGAGTCGGGAGAACTGGAGCCGCATGCGGCCGCGCACGCGCTTGACCTCATCCGGCTGGTGGCGCCGACCACGTCGCCGGAGCGCATGCGCTCGATCGCGGCGCGCGCCAGCGGCTTCCTGTATCTGATCACCCGCACGGGCGTGACCGGTAGCGGTCAGATTGACACGCAACGCATCGCGCTTCACGCGGCGAAACTGAAGTCCTGCACGGACCTGCCGGTTTGTCTTGGCTTCGGCATCAGTTCACCCGCCGAGGCCGCCGCGTTGGCGCCGCTGGCGGACGGCGTGGTGGTTGGCAGCGCCTTCGTCAAACGCGTGGCTGAGGGCGCCGGAGCACGTGAGATCGGAGAACTGGCCGCGGACTTTCGCCGGGCCGTGGGATAGAGACCATGACCAAAGCATACGTTCACGGTTACGATCCGCGGGAATCGGTGCGCTTGCAGGATCAGGCCGCGACCTTGCTTGAACTGCTGCATGCCGATACGGCATATCCGGCGGGAAGCCGCGTCCTGGAGGCCGGTTGCGGCGTCGGCGCACAAACGGTGACGCTGGCGGCAAACAGCCCCGGAGCCTCGATCGTATCCGTTGACATCTCGGAGGATTCGGTCGTTCAGGCCGAACGAAAGGTCCGGGCGGCGGGTCTCTCCAATGTCCGGTTCCAGCAGGGAGACATCTTCCACTTGCCCTTTCCGCCGCAGTCGTTCGATCATGTGTTTGTCTGCTTCGTTCTGGAGCACTTGAAAGAGCCGCTGGCCGCCCTGCAAACACTGAAGACGCATCTTCGCCCGGGCGGAACAATCACGGTCATCGAAGGCGACCACGGTTCCGCCTTTTTTCATCCCGACAGTGCCGCGGCGCATGCCGCGATTCACTGCCAGGTCGAACTGCAGTCTCGCGCGGGCGGGAATGCGTTGATCGGCAGATCCCTGTATCCTTTAATGGTCGCGGCGGGCTACGGCGACGTCCGGGTATCCCCCTGGATGGTGTATGTTGATGCCGGCAAGCCGGGACTGGTTGACGGCTTCACCAAGAAGACGTTCACGGCGATGATCGCGGGCGTGCGTCAAGCGGCGATCGAAGGTCGGCTCATAGACTCCACGATGTTCGACAAAGGCATCGAGGACCTCTATCGAACGACTGAACCGGACGGCACATTCTGCTATACCTTCTTCAAGGCAGTGGGGAAGGCGTGACCGCATTAGTCTCGCCGCAGCGCCTCGACGGGATCGAGGTGGGCGGCGCGGCGCGCGGGATAGAGTCCGAAGACGATGCCGATGCCGGCGCTGATGCCGAAGGCCAGAAACAGGCTGTAGGGCCTGACCGCGGTGGGCATGCCGGCCATGCGCGTGATCGCGATGGGAATGAGCGCTCCGAGCGCCAATCCCACCAGTCCGCCGCCGACCGACAGCACGCAGGTCTCAACCAGGAACTGCAGCACAATGTGCTGCCGTCGCGCACCGATCGCCCGGCGGATGCCGATTTCCTGCGTGCGTTCCGTGACCGAGGCCAGCATGATGTTCATGATGCCGATGCCGCCCACCAGCAGACTGATGGCGGCAATCGAGCCCAGCACGACGTTGAAGCGGCGCTTGGTGGCTTCGGCCTCGCGCAGCAGCGCCAGCGGGACGTCCAGGCGGTAATCGCTCTTCTTGTGGAACTGCCGCAACATGGCCTCGATCGCCTGCATGCCGGGTTCGACCGCATCCGTGGAGGCCATCTCCACAATAATCTGGCTGAGCTCCACCTTCTCGATCGCGAAGCTGCCCGAGGAACGGCGCATGTCCACCTCGCCAAAACGCTCGATGCCCGTGCTCATCGGTATGTAGGCATCCGTATCGCGGTCGGGCGTCTGCATGGCGCCGCCGGTCGCCTCGTTGCGCACGATGCCGATCACCGTGAAGAAGGTCGAGCCCAACCGCAGCGTCTGCCCGATGGTGTTACGCCCGGCCAGCAACTTGCGCGCGCCGCCTTCAGTCAGCACGCAGACCGCCGCGGCATTGCGCGCGTCGGTGTCGTTCAGCACGCGCCCGGCCAGGACCGGCCTGGCCACGACCTCGAACCAGGCCGGCACGGTGCCGACCACGCGCAGTTCCATCTGCTGCGCGCCCAGGATGCCGAGCTTCTGCAGGAAGCGCGCCGGCACCGTCCGCAGCACACCGGGCACCGTCTCGCGGATGCGCGTCTCGTCCGCGTAGAATAGCCCGTAGACGCTCATCTGCCCGGTGCGTTTTGAACTGTCGGCGCCGATGTCGGGGGGCTTCACGGAAGTCAGGATGATATTCTGGCTGCCCAGCTTGCGGATCGCGTCCAGCGCCTGCTGGCTGGCCCCCTCGCCCACCGCCAGCATGGCGACAACGCTGCCGACGCCGAAGACCATCCCCAGCATGGTAAGCGACGAGCGCAGCTTGTGGCGCAGGATGTCGCGCAGTCCCATCCGCACCAGCGGCCATAGTCGCAGGCCAGTCATGTCAGCACCTCGCCGACAATCTGCCGGATGAGTCCGTCGCGCAGGTAGATGCGCGCGCGTGCGTAGGCCGCGATGTCCTCCTCGTGCGTCACCAGCATGATGGTGCGCCACTGCCCGTTCAGTTCACTGAGGAGGTCCATGATCTGACGGCTGGTGGCGGGGTCGAGGTTGCCGGTCGGTTCGTCCGCCAGGATCACGGCCGGATCGTTGGCCAGCGCGCGCGCGATGGCCACGCGTTGCCGCTGACCGCCAGAGAGTTCGGCGGGACGATGCCGCAGGCGGTGTTCCACGCCCACGCGCGCGGCCAGCGCCGCCACGCGATCGTGCTGCTCCCCCGGCGCCATGCCGAGGTAGAAAAGCGGCAGGGCGATGTTCTCCGCAACCGACAACTGCGGAATCAGGTGAAAGCTTTGGAAAATGAAGCCGAGATTGCGCAGACGGTGATCGCTGAGGGCGTCGTCGCCCATGCCGGCGACGTTGGCGCCGTTGAGCCAGTATGCTCCGCCCGTGGGTCGGTCAAGGCAGCCCAGGATGTTCAGCAACGTGCTCTTGCCGGAACCGCTGGCGCCCATGATCGCCAGGAAATCGCCGCCGCGAACGCCAAACGAAATGCCGGCCAGCGCGTCGACAAATTCGCGGCCGACGCGGTAGCGCTTGCAGACGTTGTCGAGACGGATGACAGCCCCGCCCACGTCGCCCGTCGCCGCTGCCTCTTCCCTCATGGTCGCGTCGCCTCCCTCGACCCGGTCTCCGCGCCGACGCGCTTGACCGCGGGCTTGGTCTCAGGCGCGGCCGCCGTCGGAACCTTCGACTCGCCGATTTCGCCCCGCACGCTGCCCGCGTCCAGCGGCGGATTGAGCAGTACGCGCTCGCCTGGCGACAGCCCCTCCAGCACGTGCACCACGCGATTGTTGTCCAGTCCCAGCTTGATCGGACGCATCACCACGCGCGTGCCATCGTAGACGTAGACCGCCTGCTTGCCGCCCACGGTCATCACGCACTGCAGCGGCACGCTGACAACGTTCTCGTAACGTTCGACCACCAGTTCGACTTCGCAGTTCATGCCGGCGCGCAGCTCGTCATAGGACTCCAGTTCGACCACGCAGTTGTAGAGTTTCAGATCGGGGTTCAACCAGGCGTTGCGTCCATCCGGCAGCAGGCCAATCCGGCTCAAGCGCCCCTTGAACACACGTCCCGGCAGGGCCTCAACCTTGACCACGGCGCTCTGTCCCTCCCGCAGCTTGGTCAGGTTCGATTCCGGCACGCTCATCTCCACGTTCATGCCGTCATCCACCGGGATATGGATCAACTCCTGCCGCTCCACCACCTGCGCGCCCGCCTGCAGCGGTTCGCTGCCCCAGTTCCGGCGCGACGCCTGCACCGTCGAAGCGTAGATCACGACGCCGTTGGTGGGCGCCACGATCCGGCAGGCGGCGATCTGCTTCTCCAGTTTGGCCAGCCGCTCGCGCTGGCGGTCCGCCTCCAGTTCGCGCGCCCGCAGGTCGCTTTCCGCCTGAATCACGTCGGCGCGCGTCTGGCGCGTGACGCGATCCAGCGCCATCTCGGCCTGCTTGAGATTGGAGGCGAGCGTGGCCTGTTGCTGACGCGCCGTGAAGTTGGTGAGCACATTCAGGGCGGTGACGGCCGCGTCCAGGCTGCTCTGCTTCTGCTTCAGCGCCAGTTCGTCGGCCTGCAGTTCGCTGCGCGTCAGGTAGCCTTCGTCCGCCAGCCGGCGCGACCAGTTCAGGCTCTCCCTGGCGCGTTCGGTCTCCTCATTCGCCAGGGCGATCTTGCTGCTCGACTCCTGCAGCAACTGCGGATACTCCCCGGAGTTGTATTTCTCCTGCTCGAGCCGCGCCAGGTGCAGCTTGAGTTCGGCTTCGGCCACGGAGGCCTCGCGCTCGTTGCGCGCAATGGCCAGCTTCTCGGTCGACTGCGTCCGCGCGGCCTCGGCATTCGCCACGAGTATCTGCTGGTCCGTGCGGCGGTCCGCGAAGGTGCTCGCATCGAGTTCAAGCAGCATCTGCCCGTTGGTCACGCTCTTGCCGTCGTCAATGATCCAGATGATGGTGTTGCGTCCCTCAACCTCGCTGCGCACCACCACGCTCCGCTGGTTCTGCACCGAGCCGGCGCTAACCACCGAGATGGTCAGCGGCCCCTCGCGCACGTCGTGGAGCGGCCCATCCGCCGCCGCGTCGCCATGCGCGGCGCGGCGCGCCGTCAGGGCGACGGCCAGTGCCGTTCCCAGCGCTGCGACGCCCAGCGCCCAGCGGAAGCGCCAGATGCTATCGCGGACTGTCTTAAGGCTCGGTTTCACGCCACACTCCCTCTTCGGATATATCCAGCAACGCCATATCACGACGCAGTTCGAGACCCGCCATCCGGTAACGCACGATCGCGGCGACCAGGGCGTTGCGCGCGTTCAGCAGGGCATCTTCGGCCTCCAGCACGTCGCGCACTTCGGCGCGTCCGGCCTGCTGAAACAGGCTGGTGCTGCGCACCCGCCGCATGGCCACGCGCACGGCCTCGGCCTGGATGCTGAAGGACGACCAGGCGGATCGCAGACTACGCAGCCCGTCACGAACGGCGCTCTTGGCCTCGTCTTCGGCGGTTTCGACGGCGCGGGTGGCCGCATCCGCCGCCAGCAGCGCCAGGCGATAGTCATTGCGTTCCGCCGTGCGTTCCCAAGGCAGGCCGGCCTCCAGCGTCAGTCCGTATTTGCGCGCGATGCCTTCCCCCTGGTTGTCCGTGGCGCGCTGGCGCCCGTAATTCACGTTGCCCGCCAGGCCCAGGTCGGGGCGCAAGGCATCGGCGGCCAGCGTCACCGCCCGCTCGGCGTCTTCCCGCCGTCCGCGCGCCACGGCCAGATCGTGCCGGTTCGAGAGCGCCATGCCTATGGCCGCGGTTTCGTCCCAAGGCAGCGCCGGCGCCGCCAGCGCGTTCACTTCGTTGGTGCCCTCCGCCCCGAGGCCCATGGCGACCTGCAGGCTGGTCATTTCCGCCGGATTGACCTGGACGCGCGCATCGGCCGGCAGACCGAGCGCTATCTTGAACTGGTCCGTCTGCGCGTCCAGCGTCTTGCGCGCGCCCACCAACTGGTCGCCCGTGCGCAACACATCCTG
>JAQULY010000154.1 GCA_028718445.1 Kiritimatiellia bacterium | reverse complement strand
GCTCCCGGTCCCCATACACCACCAGCGCATCCAGTTCGCGAGCGCGCATGCGCCGGCGCATTCGCGCCAGACGCGCGGCGAATACACGCGCCGGCACCTCCGGCCGCGGCTCAGCGGGATAGCCGATCTTTGGAAAACTCACGTGGCGCAGAGACAGTCTATTCATGGTCGGTCATTCTCAAGGCGGGTTATCGCCCGCAACCCAATTGAACTGCAGATTTCCCGCTGCGCGGGCGCATAAGTCGACGAATACTGAACCGCAGAATCAGGAAGTCAATCACCGCCCGCATTCCGTCACTTCAAGCACGAGCCCGTCGCCACGCAGCTCGCCTCGCGGCGCGATGTCGCGAAGCGCAATGGTTACGGGCGCGTCCGGCGCCAGCGTGATGTCGAGGCAGACCTGCGACTGCGGCGCGCCGCTTTGCGGAAAGATGCAGCGCGTCTCGCGCCCGGCGGCGCAGACACGAAACTCCGCGTGCGCGCCGCCCGCCGGGCGCCGCGCCATAAGCTTGACCGTGCAGGCTGTCTCCGGCCACAACACCCACTCGCGCGCCACCACGAAACGCTTCTGGCTGTAGTAGTCGTGCCCCTCCAGACGGCTCCACGGCAGGGCCGCCGCGTGCGCCAGCGACACGGTCCCGCGCCCCGTGACGCCGATGGCGCCGCGCGGCAGATAGGGATGCGCGCCGACATAGTCTAAGGCAACAACCGGGAGATTGGGATCGAGTCCGCAGCCGGGAAGCGCGATCTCCAGCGTCCCGCCGACGCACTGGGCCTCTAGCGGGGTGGCCTTTGGTTGTGCCAGCAGATGCGCGCAGACGGAAGGAATTCGCCAGCCGGGCACGCGCAGCATCCCGTCGGCTGGCGGCGTGACGACGTAGAGATAGAGCCGTCCGGGCCGCCCCGTCGCGTAGCCGAAGTCGAGCGGCAGGCGCGGCTGCGGCTCGCCGTCGAACACGGCCTCGCCGTGAACCCTCATCCATTGGCCGATCCCCGCCAGCACGGCGGCGTCGAACTCGACGATCGAACCGTCGCCGCGGGGGCCGATATTGAGCAGGTAGTCGCCGCCGCGCGCGGTGACCGACGCCAGCTCGCGGATCTTCTCCCGCACCTTGTCCGCGACCTTGCCGCGTTCCTGCCACGAACGGTAGCCCCAGGTTTCGTGGAACATGGAGACGGAGGACTCCCACGGTCCATCGAGCCAGAAATCGGGTGTCTCGTTGTCCCCGCACTCCATGAAATCGTCGCATCCGTTCCAGATGCGCCCGTTCACGCGGCAGCCGGGCTGCATGGCGTGAACGAGATCGGCGAATTTTCGGCTCTGTTCCGGCGTGGGGGCGCCCATGTCGAACCAGATTTCGCGCAGCGGACCGTAATCGCTCATCAGTTCGCGGAGCTGCTCCATCGTGAAGCGCTCGAGCGCAGGAGTGATTGGATCGGAGTTGGTCTCGCTCATCGGTGCCGCGCCCGGGCAGTGCCAGTCGATCAGCGAGTAGTAGACACCGAATGCCATGTTCCGGCGCGCGCAGGCATCCGACAGCTCCTTGAGGACATCGCGGCGGGCCGGCGTGGCGTCCACGGCATTGAATTCGGAATGACGGGTGTGCCAGAGGTTGAAGCCGTCATGGTGCTTGCTGGTGATGACGATATAACTCATGCCCGCGTCCATGGCCATGCGCACAATGGCATCGGCGTCCCATTGGGCGGCTGTAAAGCCGTCGAGCAGCGTCTTGTACTCCGGCCAGGCGATCTTGGCGCGGTGCATGATCTGTTCGTTGTAGCCGGGAATGTTCCTCCCCTTCCAGACACCGCCTGCCACTGAATAGAGTCCCCAGTGCATCATCAGTCCGAACTTCATGCCACGCCGGCAGCGGCCGGCGTCGCCGGCATGCAGTTCGGTTTCATCGTTCATGTCCTGCAAATTCTTCATTTCTTTTCCAGCACGATCATGCGGTAGTTGAACTTCGTCATCGGGAAGATCAGTTCGTCGCCCGCGATCCTAGCGTATTCCTCCGGACGCGGGAAGAAAACAGCCTTCTCGATTTCCTTGCCGTCCTTGTCCTTCTCGCCGGTCTTGTCAACGCGAAAGCCTGTGCTGTGCACCGCGTTGGAGGCCGTGAGGGAGTCGGGGGCGCCCAAACCGAGCTTCTGCCAGTCGGGCTTGATTCGCAGTTCTCCCTCCCAATCGCCGTCGTTATACACCACCATCACCGCGCGTTCCTTCCCGCTCTGCTCCAACGCCGCGCGCTCCTTTGTCGTATCCTCGAACATCCGGCTGCGCATGTAAGCCGGCAGATGCCGGTCCGCGAAGTAGCTCTGAAAAGCCGCGTTGTGATGCCAGCCATTGATGTCGTCACCGGCTTTCAACAGCGACGGATGCGCGATGTAGAACGAGGCGTACATGTTCGTCGCGGGCAGGCTGACGATCTGCTGCCGCCAGTAGGGAACGAACCTGTAGATCCAGTGGTTCAGATCCAGTCCGTCAATGGCCGTCTGCATGCGTCTGTATGCTTCCGTCAAGGGCGCCGGCAGAATGCAGCAGACGCCGCCGCCGGAGTCGTGCAGCAGGTAGAGCCCCGAGATCTGGTCGAAGACCGCCTCGGCGCCGCCGTTAGCCTCCACCCACTCCCGTTTCAGGCGTCCCTGGCCGAGGAACATGACCGTCCAGCCGAGGTTGTGCCCCATGTATTCCGCGCGGTAGGCAGCAGGGGTGATCAGTCCCTTGTAGGTTGGCTGCCGATCGCTGACCGCCGAGTTGAACTGCTCGCCATCCCAGTGGTACATGACGAAGCCCATGTATCCCATATTGATACATCCGTTGGCGGCCATTCCGATGATGTGGTCACGCGCGGCCTGGCGGTGGTTGCGGAGCGCGATGTTGTACATGCGTTTCATCACGTTACGCGTGCCCAGCGTGGTGGTGTTGGGGTTGTCGAAGTAGAGTCCGTTGAAACGGTACTTTTGCTGGTAACGCCAGTGCCGCCACACGAAGAAGTCGCGGAAACTCCTCGACTCCGTACTGGTAAACACGAGCGTGTCGCTTGCGGAGAGACGTTGATCGGGATTGGCAAGCCACTCGTAGCCATACCTCCTGACGTCATCCGTGCCCGCCGCGTCAATGGCGGTGTTGACGGGCGAAGTGTGCACATAGATGCGGCCGCCCGCGCCGCCGCCATAGTAGTCCGCGCCCATGTCGGCCGCCGGCATGAACTCAAGGCCCTGCGGGAACCAGGGGCCGCCGCCGATCATCCAACCTCGGTATAAGGGGTGCTCCGGCGTGCGCCAGGTCTTCGGCCGGACCGGCGTGGCGATCAGGCCGAACTGGAAGTCGAGCGCGGCAGTCAATGCGTTCGTGCCGTCCAGCAGGGTCAGACGCAGCGTGGCCCCTTCGACGCCCGGCTCAACCCGCAGCGCTTGTCGCGGCTCTCCGGCCTTAAGCATCCCCTCGCCGGGAAGTAACTGGACGCCGCCGTCGCCGTTGCCCAACCAGATCGAACCGATGCCGCCGGCGATGCCGGCGTCCGGTAGTTTTCCCAGACAACCACCGCCATTTGCGACGTCAGTAAATGCCTTCGTTAGGGGTAGTTCGAGCACCACGGAGGTAACGGCGATTGTCCGCTGGGGCATCAGCGTGAGGGTGTTCCAGAGCAGGCCGTCATACTCCGCCCACAGTCTGTTGGTCAGCGAGAACCCTGTGCCGGCGACAACGCGTGTGCCCTCCACGCGCGTGCGATTGGTCTTGATCCATGCGCCCTGCGCTTCGGCCAACGCCGTATCCAGCATCGCGCCATCGGCGGTTTGTATCACCAGCCTCATCGGCGCGCGCAGCATGGTGCAGTCTAGCGTCGTGATCTGTTCCGGCAGCAGCCTATTCCCAAACCGGTATTCCCGTCCCCACACTGCGATCGTGTCCGACGCAGACTTCTGATCTCCGCCCTCCGACCTCTGACCTCTGACCTCCATATCCGTCCACGGATAAGGCACCATGTCGTTGTCTACATCGTCGTAGCCGTACCGGTTGCCGTACCATGGCGCTTTGGGATAGCGTGTAAAGACTTGCTCCTGGTGCGCCAGCGCCGTCGCGCCGTCGCGCACCGTTACCGTCAAGCTGCATTCGCCGGGAGCGAGTTTCTCGATGCCGACCTCCACGGCAGTGCGATAGACAGCCGGCTTGTGTCCCTGCACCGCCAGCGCCGCCTTCCCGTCGGCATCTTTCAACACAACGTCTACGGCCATGTTCGTGAGCGGCGTGGAGGCATATGCCCCGAGGTCGAGTTCGACGCGCAACTTGTCATAGTTGGGATACTGCACCGTGCGGGCCTCGAACGCCTGTTCGAGGTAGAACGGCACATCGGTGCGATGAATCAGGTTACTGCTCGAGTCAAACACCTCGAAGGTCAGCCGCGAAGAGGCGAAATCGTTCAGATCGTGACGGTGCGAGACTGTCTCGCGCGCACCGGCAGGCAAGTTCAGAGTCTGTTCGCGGCGCACTTCAGCGGTGTCCGTGAACAGCCTGGTATTGACGGTCTCCCCGGCGACGGCGGTATTGGCGACCGTGGCCTGGAAGTCTATCTTGCGTTCGCCGAGGCGGCCGAGCTGCGTCACGCGTACCACGGGCGTGTCACTGGCGCCAAACCTGAGCACGCCGAGATTCGAGAGCGGTTGCCGCGTGAGTTTGTGCAGGTGCAGGTTGTGGACCGGATCGGGCTGCTCGGGAACGGGCGGCGCGTTGAGTCCGAAGGGACCGCGCCGCGTGTCCGACAGCGCCTGCGTCGCCGGCGCCCGCGCGCCCCAGCACCACACATCGTACTCGTCCTTGAGGTGTTTCCAGACACGCCCGAGTTGCAGCCCCCAGCGGTCTCCCGGCGCGGGCGTTTGCGCGCCAAAGGCCGCGAACGGAATGCGCGCTTCGAACTGCCACCCCTTGGAACTGACCGAGCTGGCCGACTGCCAGGCGGCGTCCCATGCCGGATTGGCCCCGGCGCTGCCGTGTGAACACGCGCTGAACGCCCCGCCCGCGTTGGCCAGGACACGATACTCCTTCCAGTCACCAGGCACCCGGTGATCCGCCGTTTTCCAGTAGTCCGGAGAGACCACCAGCTCGACCGTGTCGTCCGCGTCCAGCTTCGCCTGTCGTCCGCTACCCTCGCTACGCAGGAACTTTTCGAAGACCAGCGCAGGATTGACGCGCGCCTGTTCCGTCATGCTCCCCTTCATCGCGACATAAAGGAAGGTGTCGTCGTAACCTAGAAAGAAGACGCTCGGGTCTCGCGCCGCCTCACCCGTCGTCACTTCAAGCAGGCCGCTCACCTCGGCCGCGCCGGTCCACTCTTCGTCGCCGATCTTCCCATCGATGACGGGAGCCGTCTTCAGACGCGGTGCCGTCACCACGGGCTGGTTAAGGAGCTGCATTTCGCGGCGGTAGCGCCGCCTGACGTCCGACTCTGGCAACGCGCGATCGTAGACCGCCACGTCGTCCACAAGGTGACGCCCGCCCTTGGCGGTGGCATGACTGCCGAAGCGCATCCCGTTCACCGTAAGGTTCCCGATGGTTTCACCAACCAGTCGCCCATTGAGGAAGATGCGATTGCGCGTCTTGCCATCCCCCTCGCGCTGCCAGGAGACGCCAAGCTGCGACCATTCATACTGGTCGAAGCCAGGGAAGAAGAGGGTCGGGCCGTGGCCGAAAAGGCAGGGAGCGCCGTACCACTCCCACTTGTAGATCATGCCTCCGCCCATATTCAGAAAGCTGGCCCAGGCTCCGGCCCCGCCACTTCCCACACCCCACAGGTTCCAGTTCTCTACTCCGCGCACCCAGAAAAGCACGGTGCCGCTCTCTTTGATTTGCTCCACGACCGGCTGGGGCACGGGCATGTACCCGGCAAAGGCGGGATCGTCGCCGATCAGCAGCGCTTTGCCGGATAGTCCCTGGTCGTAGAAGCGCGCCGTCGCCGGCTGCCCGGACTGGTCGGCACGCGCCATCGCGCATGCCCCGGTCGCGCCGGCGTCCGGCATCAAACCGTTGTCGAACGAAAGTCGGAAGACCGGCTCAGGCCCCGCCGGCTGCTCCGCCCCCGGGCATGGCCATGACGCCGCCAGGGATGCAAGGGTCAGGATGCACAGAGATTCCCACCTGCTTCGTGAACTCATCATCGTCACCTCATAGCCGGCATCGGATGGTGTGCCGGTCTCCCGGCTTGAACTGCCCGTCGGGGATGCCCGGCAGATCCCGGCCCAGGACGGGGTCGGCGAGACGGGTACGAATCTCGACACCGTCAAGGAAGAGACGGGGGCCGTCGGTGGAGCTGTCTCCCTGCTCGAACCGTATGTCGAAGGCGGCGCCGCCGTAGGCCGTCTGCACGTGCGCCTCCCGCCAGCGCGAGGGCCAACTGGGCGCGATGATCAGTCCGTCCAGCGCCGGCCGGATGCCGAAGAGGCCGCCGTAAACGTTCCGCAACGCCGTGGAGATGCTGCCCGACAGGAACAGATCGCCGCCCCGCCCCTCCTGACCAGGCGCGGTTTTCCAGTGGTTCACTACGCCATAGGGAGCGGTCTTCGACCGTGCTACCGGATGCGCCTGCTGATCGTAGGGGAACATGAAGCGGAAGATCTCCAGCAGCAGATCGCCCGCACCCAGCGCCGCCGCCGCCCGGCCGAGGAACCCGTGCGAGCCGTGGTTGTACGGCGTGCCGTTCTCGCCCAGGCCGACCGCCAGGTCGCCCGCACCGATTCGTCCGAGATGCGAAATTGGCGGGTCGCCTATGCCCGGGTGGAAGAGCGGCCAACCGTCGCGCTGCTTCATGCCGGCCAGGATCCCCAACAACCGGTCCGCCTGATCGCCCTGCACAATCCCGGCGATGAGGGCAAAGGCATTCACAGGCAGGTTGATGCGCCGCCGGCCGTCCGGGTCCCGCGTCGAGAAAACCCATTCGCCCGCGTCCGTGAACACGCCGTTGAAGTACCCGTCACGGTTGTACGCGTGCCGCAGCAGACATTCCTGCATGTCCGCCGCATGCCGCACGCATTCGGCCGGAAACGTGCCGTACTCCGGACCGCTCCCGCCGCGGCCGGCCAGGAACCGGAACAGCGCCGCCGCCTGGCGGAGCATCCCGACGACCTGGCAGGATACCATCACCGACTCGCCGCGGCCTTCCAGTCCGGCGCGATTGACGGAGTCGTTCCAATCCCCCTCCCGGATCAGGCAAAGCCCATGCGCGCCGCGGTTCTCCGTGTTTACGTAATATCCGATTAGCCGGACGGCGTGATCGAGTATCGAGGCGGAGGCTCTGCCGTCGAGGTACCCCGCCTCCTCCCGCAGCAGGTCCCAGTCCTTCGCATGGCAGAGGTAGTCGTAGAGCAGCTCCCACACCCATACGCCGCCATCCACATAGTTGCGCAGGTCGTGCGTGCCCCGCGGTCCGGCGATGGAGTACTGCCGGGAAAACCATCCATCGGATCGTTGCACCCGGAACAGTTCCAGGAGCCGTCGTCGTACGGCCGCCCGGTCGAGCGGGATCAGCGCCGTGGCATCCTGGGCGGCGTCGCGCACGCCACGCAGCCCGGTGGGCCAGCCGCGATCGAGGAGATTCACCCACTGGAGTTGCAGGGGCAGAAACTCGTTGACGTAACGGTCGAACGCCGGGTCGGCAGTAGCGATGCGGCGCCGCGCGAACCACTCCGCGACCTCGCGCCTCTTTGCGGCGACCAGAGTCTCCCGGTCGGCCGCCGCCAACGGCCTGCCGACGCGGGACGACGCGGCGACGTCGGCCGCGACGCGTCCCATCATAACCTGGAAACGAAAATCCTGGCCGGGCTGCAGAAGCACCGTCTTCTTGAGCGCCACAACGCCCTGCCGCCCGTTGATGGACAGAGGCATGCGTGCCGTACTGTCGTCAGCGGACGATCCGCCCGCGCGGAACCCGTCATCCAGAGCTTCAGGACTTGCAAAACTGCCGCGGCCCACGAACGCATCATAGGAGAGCTCGATCCACTCCGGATCGGCCACATCCGTCGTGACAGAGGCGTACTCCCTCTTCTCGGGGAGCCCCGCGGGGTTGCGGAGCTCAAGCCGGAAGCGCTGCTCCTTCCCCAGGTTGTGGCACGTGATCTCCTGGTAGAGCGCGGGCGCGTCCCACGGCGCCAACGACGCTGCCGCCAGGTGGGGCCGCAGGACCGGAAAAAGTACTATCCGGCGCGGCGTGTCCCCGGCGTTACTCACGGTGCAGGCGACGATGAGAACGGGATCCTCCACCGGAACGACTATCTCGGTTTCGCTCCGGATGCCCTGCCACTGCACACGGTACCACGCCCGCTCCGGCGCGTAGTCGCAAACGAAGTCGTCCGGTTCGACGTCGACTTGGTCGCCGGCCAGGACCGGTCCGAAGAAGTTGGTGAAGGCGCGGCCGTGGTCCGTCTTGATCCAGACCAGGAACGAGGAATGGCGCTGGAAACGCTCCCGTTTGAGCAGGACCGTGCCGGCCGGCGGCTGGAACTGCACAAAGTCCAGGCCGCGCTGGTCCACCTTCGCCAGCAGGTTCCCGTTCGCATAAAGGTAGCTCCACGGTTCCTCAAGGTGGTAGCGCTGGATCTTGAATCCGCCCGGCGTCTCGGTGAAGGCTCCCAACCCGTCCAGCGCTGTGTCCATCAGCTTCACGGTTTTTTTTCCAGTTCGATCATGTTGACGACGTCCTGGGCGCGTGACTCTGGCGTGACCTTGAGCGTCTCCACTTTGCCGCCGCGGTAGACGCACTCGACGGTTGTGTTGCGCGGCGCATGCAGTTTGAATTCGACATCCCAGTCCTTCGGCCATGCCGGCAACAGGAAAATCTTGCCGTCGTCGGCCTGCAGCAGCGTGCTCTGCAGCCCCATGGAGGCGGCGCCGCCGTGGTCCATGTCCGGAATCCAGTCATTCATCCCCCCCCAGAACGCCGGAAAACGCGTGCCCTGGGGTCCAAGTATGCCGGCGTAGGCGGGCGTCAAGTCGCTCAGTCCCAGCAGCGCCGCTTGGATCGGGTCTTGCCGCCAGCACCCCCCACTCTGAATGCGACGTCGCTGGAACGTCTCGCGGCCGATTTCCAGATCTGGCTTGCCGACACCATAGAGGCGATACGGAAACACGGCATAGACCTCGGGATTTTCGGAGTTCCGTACCTCGCCATAAGTCTCCGCCGGAAGAAGGAAGGTCTTGCCGTTCTCCTCCCGTTTGGGAAGCGGAGGCAGTTCCCCCAGCAGCCGCGACCATCCGGCCCTCTGCTCGGCCGTGGTCATGTCCTCCGGCAGCTTGAGCAGTTGTGGCAACACAAACATCAACCCGGCAATTTCCGGCAAGGGATTGGTAACCGAGTGATAGGTCTCCAACGCCATCGCCGGCGCAAAATGCAGCTTGCCCGCCGCGTCACGCGGGTAGTGTTTGTCGTAGAAGGTCATGACACCGTCGGCCACCGGCAGCAGTGTGTTCGTGGCAAAGACCCGGTCGCCCGTGTGCGCATATGCATCCAACATCATGGTTGTCAGTTCCAGCCCGCCCGACCAGTAATAGCGAATAAACTCGCCCACTCTCTCGAAGGGATCAGGACCCGTGGCGCGGACGCCATCCCCCGGGAGATACGTACCGAAAAAGGTGCCCGTCTCGGGAAAGAACGCGCCGGAGTGCTTGCAGAGGATTCGGGTACGCTCCAAAGCCAAGGGCAGATTGCGCCGGTACATCTCGAAAAACGACTGCATCAGGTCGTAATCCCCCGCGGCCAGCATCGGCCAGTAGATCAGCCGTGTGTTCTGGAACCAGTAGCCGCCGCCCCAGGCGCGGTCGTCGGCGTGCGACGGTTCCGTGGGGTGGAAGATGCTATGGCAGTCGAAGGTGAAGATCGAGCCATTGAACTTGATGGGAGATGCCCCCCGCCCTGCGCAGGCGGACATGAACCGATGGAGGACATAGCCCCGACCCTGGTTGAACACCAGTTCCCGCTTCTGCGGGTCCTGGCAACTGGCACGCACCCAGCTTCGGTTCCAGAAATCGTTCCACCACGCCTGGTGCGCCGTCCGCGCCGCCTCCCAGTCGCCGACCTGGGTCTCCGCCGCCTGCCGCCTCATCGCCTCCATCCATGTTTCGATCTTCGGAGCGACTTCGGACCGCACGACGATGGACACCGCGTGATGGGTCGCGGATTGCTCGGAGTGCAGTTCCCTCGCGCTGCGCCGGATCCAATTCGTTCCGCTGATCAGCCCGCCAAAGGTTCGGTAGAGCAACGGGTCATTGGCCGGGACAATAAGCGATTCCAGTCCCTGGGATTTGAGCGCATTGGTCCAGACGGACGTGTCGTTCCGTTGATACCATGTCAACTGACGTTCCTCGCCGGGTACCACGACCTGGCCGTCACGCCATGTCTCGAGCGCGACGTTCATCTCGAACGGGTGATCCCCCAACGCTTCCAGGCGGATCACGGGACGGTTGGCATCCGCCCACAGCCGCACGGTCACATGCTCGCCCGGGTGTCCGGCCAGGACCTCGATTTCGCCCTGGCGCAGCTTCAGCGTCTGCCGGAACGGGCGCGGCTGATTGTCGATCCTGCGCTGGAATGGATCCGGGGTGAACGTCACGCGAATCCGGCCGAGCTTCAGCAGGTCCATGCCACCGCTCCAGGCGTCGGTCTTGCTGATGTAGAAGACCAGGCCGCCGCCGGTCTCTGACCACGCGTTGATCCCGATGTCGCCGTTGCCCAGCGGCATAGATCCCATCGAGAACTCGCTCGGCGAGCCAAATGAAACGTTGTAAGCATCCAGCCAGTCCTGCTCGGCG
>JAQULY010000153.1:2300-10797 GCA_028718445.1 Kiritimatiellia bacterium | reverse complement strand
CGTCACCGTGGGCGGCGCAACCGCAAGGTTGGCGCCGCCCACGCTTCCTTGCATCCGGCCCATGCTGACGCGCCGTTTTTCGGTAACCCCGATCCGCGCCGCGCTTGCCCCCGGCGGCGGGACCTGGATGCTTCGTTCGGTTCAGGATCCGCCGCCGGGACGCTGACGGGCAGCGCCGGCACCATCGATCAATAGCCCGACGCGCTGTCTCGCTCAGCCTCTCCCAGGTCGCGTTCTCTCACACTCACATGCACCCCACTCGCGCCCCATCTCACCGACAAATTACACGGCTTCACGCATCCCCACCGGTAAGCATCCTCAAGGCCAGGCCCACGAGAAAACTGATCGCAGTGACGCTCAGGCTCAGGCCGGCCATCTCGATGAAACGCGACCGGAACCGCTGATCCTTGGCCACCGCAATATAGAAGTTGAACGCCGCGATGATAGCCACGGCGATCGCCAGCGTGCATGCCAACGCAGCCAGGAAACTGGACAACAACAGATATGGCAAGATCAGTAGCACTACAGTCAGAACATAGGTCGTCCCCGTGTACAGGGCAGCCTTGACGGGGTGCGGGTCCTTGCCCTCGGCCTTGGTGGAGAGATACTCCGACGCGGCCATCGACAAGGCGGCGGCGATGCCCATAATACAGCCGGTCATGGCGATCAGCCGCGTGTTCTGCAGTGCCAGCGTCAAACCGGCGAGCGCGCCCGTCAACTCCACCAGCGCATCGTTGAGGCCCAGCACGATCGAGCCGACATAGCGCAGGCGCTCTTCGTCCAGCATGTCCAGCAAGGCCCTCTCATGTTCGCCCTCCTCGTGCTGGATCGCCGCCGCCTCGGCGATCTCCGACGGCAGCCGCCCGTAGGCCGCCTGCGCCCGATCCTCGCCGCGCTCCATCAGCTTGGCCCCGAAGGTGAAGCCCAGAAGCCTGCTGATCCAGACATACCGCCGCACCTTGCCCCAGTCCGGCTCGACATCTTGCCCAGTGTGTCGCCGCCAGTGCTCCGCATGCCGCTTCTCGTCCGCGGCAATGCGCTCGATCACCGCCCGGTTCTGCGCGTCGCGCTGCAGCGACGCCAGGCGCAGGTAGATATGGTGCTCGGTGATCTCGCTGCGTTGGAACCCCAGCAAGGCCGGTTTGAGCCCATCGGTATTCATGCGTTTTCCCTCGTTTCGGACGACGCTCACGGCGACGATGGCGGTGTACTGTTGAGATACTCACTACTCGTTCGCCGACCTTGTCGCCGTTCTCGTTCTAACCGCTTCCCCGCCCCCATAGTGTGCATATGACTATTGACGGCACTTCGAAGCCTGCGCCATCCCGTCCGCGGCCGCGTCGCCAGACGCGCGCACCGCGGCCGGCGCTTCGACGAACTTGGCCGTCGCGCGCGCCATAAGCGTATTACCCTGGTGCAAACGCCCTTCGACGCAATGCAGAGCGGCGAAGGACTTCGTCGTTCGAGCCGTCACCTCCACCCGACGATCCGACGCGACCGGATGCAGGTAGCGCACGCTCAGTTCGCCTGTCAGCGCAACCAGTCCATGCGCAAAAAGGCAGTTGGTCATCGCGCCATCCAGCAACGAAGCGATCAGGCCGCCGTGCAGAAATCCGTTGTAGCCCTGACAGTGCGCGGGCGGATCGAACGATCCCGAGACGGAGCCGTCCGATTCGACCCGAAAGCGCACGCCAAGTCGCACCGGCCCGGAGGCGGCATTCCCGGCGCACACCACGCATTGCCCGTGATACGCCTCACGGGTTGCTTCCAACAGGGCCTGCGAGGGTTTAGTGATCACAGACGTTCGTTCCCGACACGAGGGTTCCCGCGAGATATTGCGACACGATCTCTTCGGGCGCGTCGGCGGCGGCGCCTACGACGACCTTGATGCCGTTCTCGGCAAAGAGCGCCTGGGCCCTCTGCCCCATGCCTCCGGCGATGATCACATTGGCGCCCTGCTCGTGCAGCCATTTGGGCAACACGCCGGGTTCGTGCGGCGGAGGCGTCAGCATCTGTTTACTGGTGACCTTCCGGCTCTGCGCGTCCGCCTCGATCAGGGCGAATTGCTCGCAATGGCCGAAGTGCATGCAGAGTTTGCCGTCGGCCACAGGTATGGCGATTTTCATGGTGGAGTTCTTTCCTGCTTGTGTGGTTGTTTGTTCTGGTTCCGGCGCGCTTGCCTGCGCAAGCGCCAGAATGGGTTCGGCCAACCGCGCGAACGCTTTGGCGGTCTCGGTCGCGTTGTAGTGGTAAACGAAGGGCTTGCCGTCGTCGCAAGCCTGTCCCACCGCCGGGTCTATCGGTATGCGCCCCAGGAAAGGCACACCCATGTCCGTTGCCATCCGCTCCCCGCCGCCGCTCTTGAAGATGTCCGTCAGCGTGCCGCAGTGCGGACAGACAAAACCGCTCATATTCTCGACAACCCCCAGAACCGGCAGATCGAGCTGACGGCAGAAGTTGATGGAACGGCGCACGTCGGCGGTGGCCACATCTTGAGGCGTGGTGACGATGACCGCGCCCGTCAGGGGCGCCGCCAGTTGACACACGGACAGAGGTTCGTCGCCCGTGCCGGGCGGCGAGTCAACTATCAGGTAGTCAAGTTGGCCCCATTCCACCTCTTCCAGGAACTGTTTGATAGCGCCCATTTTGAGGGGGCCACGCCAGATCACGGCCTCGTCGCGGTCGCGCAACAGCAAACCGATGGACATGACCTTGACGCCACCTACGCGCGCGGGCTGGATGTGTCCGTCAGACGATTGAACCACGGCCTCCTCCAGGTGCAGCATCTTGGGAATGCTGGGACCGTGAATATCCACGTCCAGCAACCCGACACTACGCCCCTCCAGGGCCAGCGCGATCGCAAGGTTGGCCGCCACCGTGCTCTTGCCCACGCCGCCCTTGCCGGACATCACCATGATTTTGTGACGTATGACGTTGTCCGGCAATGCCGGCGACGTATTGCCGCCGTCCCCAGCCGCCGTCGCGCAACCGGAAGCGCACGATACGGAATTGCTGTCTTGGCTCGCGCATGTTCTGTCTTTTCTTTTCTGTTCCATAGCCTCGTATCCTCAAAAGCAGATCTCGCTACCCGCCCCGCCCGCATGGCAGGCTCGCGGAAAAGTCTGCCAAAACGCGGCCGACGCCCGCGGCCCCGTGCAGTGCATGGGAAACATGGTCTCGATTGCGTAGCGGCGCAACTCGCGCATCGTCCAGGCGAGACGCTCCGCCGACGCCGAACGCAGGTGCGTACCGCCAATCATTGCCCGCATCGGCCGTCCGCCAGTCAACTCGCGCACGCGTTCCAGCGTGTTGATCAAGCCCGCGTGGGCACATCCCAGCAACAGAACCACACCCTCGTCAGTCTCGATAACCAGCGACTGGTCATCCGTCAGCGAATCGTCTTGGCGCCCCTCCGGGTCGAGACAGAAGCGTTCGTCCGCTGCCTCCTCGGCATGCCTGCGTGGAATTTCGCCGGTCGTCCTGATGCCGGGCACAACCGCCGCCCCTTCCCGCGCCAGCATCAGCCGCACGCAGCCGCCGGCAAGCGCCTCGCGGCAAGCCTGCGGCATACCCACGTCGCGGACGCCCTCCGGGGTACAGCGGTACTTGGGCAACAACGCATCGGGGTGGGCGTATACCGAGATCGCGCGCCGCGCAGTCCGGTCCAACGCATGACCGATCCCGCCAGTGTGATCGTAATGCCCATGGCTGAGAACAATGGCATCCAGCGAATTGAGGTCCACCCCCAAGGCCTTCGCGTTGTCGCCCAACACCAACCCCTGGCCGGCGTCGAACAGCAGGCGTCGGCCGCCGGTCTCCACCCAGAAGGCCAGACCATGTTCGCCGCGGATGCCGCGCCCTTCGGCGGTATTCTCGGCCAGGATGACGATTCTAACGGCCGCGCTCATGGCATGATGCAGTTCCTGGGCGCCGCCTCAGCGCCGTTCTGCTCGCGAATGGCCAGGGCGCCGACCGGAATGCCGGTGTGCCCGGACACGCACGCGCACTTGACCTTCATCAGGAAGAAGCTGTGCTGCCCGGCGCTGCTCAGACTCTCGTAGTTCCCCTGCCCTTTGGCGACGATCAGGTCGCTCGCTTCGAAAACCTTCCAGAATTCCGGCGAACAGTCCTCGATCAGGGTTCCCGGAGCGTCGGACCCGTTCGCGAGAACCTTCACGATGGCGGTCAAGCCGGACACCTCGGCATCCGCCAGCGTGGCGTCATCGCCGACGGGCGACCCGCGAACGCCCACGGTGACCTTCGTTGCCGGCAGCGCTTCGATGAGCGCGCGGTCGAAGACGATTTCGCCGGCGTTATCCGTGAGATAGAGGATGCGTTGCGCACGGCCGGCCGCGTCGGACAAAGCGCGCGCCGCCCCCTGCGTGCATTCGCAACGGCAGACACGGTCGAAGGCGGTCCGGATGTCCGCATCGGACATGGCGGTGCTTGAACTCGCATCGAGCAGGTTGCCGGCCACGGCCAGACGCACGCGCGCCGTGAAGGGGTCTTCCTCGCTGTCGGCGGCACGCAGCAGGTGCGGCAGCATGTCCAGCGCCAGGCGATTCATGCGCGCCTTGAAATCCTTGTAAGGATCCGCGATGCCGCTCTCGCGACGGATGACCCGATGGATAATCTGCGCCATGGCCGGCGGCGTCAGGCTCCAGTCGCCGCGCGCCAGTTCTTCCAACACTTTGCGCATCACCGCGCCGCGGCGCTCGCCATCCGGCACGCAGAAAGCGGTCGCCTCCGACGCCTGGCGAACGAAACAGGAGAGACAGTCACCGATCGCGATCATTTTGTGAACCCTCCGCCGGCCTGTTGACGCCGGATATGCCTGTGTTCCTTAACGACCAGCGCGCCCACCGGCGCGCCGACCGCGACGCCAATGGCGGCGCACTTCACCGTCAGCAAAAAGAAGATCGGGCGTTCCGAGTCGGACAGCGTCTCGTAATTGCCTTGTCCCTTGGAAATAATCAGGTCCGCATCCAGGAAGAGCCGCTGGAAATCCTGCGAGGTTTGCTCGAAGATCGTCCCAGGGGCATCGGAACCGTTCGAGATGACCTTCGTCAAGCGCGTCAGACCGGCGAGCTCGGCATCCTCCAACGTCGCATCGTTAAGCACCGGAACGCCGCGTACGGCGACGGTGACACGCCCAGCCGGCAGCGCTTCGATCAGGAAACGGTCGAAGACGATTTCCCCCGCGTTATCGGCCAGGTAGAGGATGTTGCGCGCGGACTCGGCCGCACGGAAGAGCGCCGCGACGTCGCCCACCAGCGGCAGTTGCCAGACCTTGGCGACATGCGCCGGAAGTTCCTCAGGGGTCAGCCGGTTCTTGGAACCGGCGTCGAGCAGGTTACCGGCGATCGCCAGCCGCACGGCGGCCTCGCGCGGATCCGGTTGCCTTGCGGCCGCCGCCGCCAGCGTCGGCAGCAGATCCAATGCAACCGTGTTCATGCGCATTTTCAGTTCACGGTAGGGATCGCGCGCGCCGCCCTCGGATCGCACCAGCCGCTGCAACCGCTGCGAAATCGTCACGGGTGTCTGCCTCCAGTCGGCATCGGCGATTTCGCGCAGCAGCAGTCGCGCAAGCCGCTCGCGCGCCGGTCCGTCAGCAGTGCTCATCTCGGCGGACTCCGCCGCCTGCCGTGCCAGGCAAGGAATGCATGTCAGCGCGGTAATCAAAACGTCACCACCTGTTTCAAAGCGAAAACGCCCAATCGGAAAGCGTTCCATGCCGTTTCCGCGTCCGTAGTGTATACAATTATTCCAAGTTTCATGGTTATTCCTGTGTGCTGCGCAGCGCCTGCTCGAGATCCTGCATCAACTGCTCAACGGGTTCGATGCCAATGGACAGACGCACCGTGTTCTGAGCGACGCCAAAACTCGTGCGGCGCTCGGGCGGCAAGTAAAGCATCGTTGTCAGGTACGGCACGCAGATAAGCGATTCGGTGGCGCCCAGACTGACGGCATGCACGATGACGCGCAGGGCGGAAACGAAGCGTTTGGCGTCCTCGGGCGTGCTTCCCACGTCGAAGGCCATCATGCCTCCGAAGCCGTTGCGCATCTGGCGCAAGGCCGCGGCGTACCCCGGGCTGCCATAAAGCCCCGGATATTGCAGCCGGGAGACACGGGGGTGCACATTGAGCCAGTCGGCCAGCATCTGAGCGCTGGCCGCCATGCGCTCGGCACGCAGCGGGAAAGTCTTCAGCCCGCGCTCCAGCAGGGAGGCCGAGTAGGCGTCGAGCGTGCACCCGATAGCCTGACGCGTGAACCACAGTTTGTCATAGTCGCCCTTGGCGCCGACCACCGCGCCGGCCATCAGGTCGTTGTGGCCCCCCAGAGCTTTCGTGGCGCTATGCACGACCAGATGAGCGCCATGCTCAAGAGGATGCTGGTGATACGGAGTGGCAAAGGTGTTGTCGACGATCAGCATGGCGCCGGAACGGTCCGCCGCCCGACGCGCGGCGGCGATATCTATGATCTTGCACATCGGGTTGGTTGGCGTCTCGACAAAGACCATGGCCGTGTTGGGCTTGACGTGCCGATCCAATGCCCCGGCTTCGTCCGCGCCCAGCCAGGTGACCTCGACCCCGAGCCGTTCCAGGATCAGCGACACCTTGTAATGGGCGCCGTAAGTGTCGTGAAATAGAATCAGGTGATCGCCCGTCTTGAGATAGGTCAAATAAACCAGCGTGCAGGCGGCCATGCCGGAGGTGCAAACGATGCAGTCTTCGCCCCCCTCCAGCGCGGCGATTTGTTTCTCGACGGCGCGCACGGTCGGGTTGTCGTCACGGTGATATGTGTAGCCGTCGATCTCGCCGTCCGTGATCTTGCGCAGCACCTCGAAGTCGCGGTACTCGTAGTTCACGGCGTGGACGATCGGCGTCACCATGGGACGGTTGCCGTAGGGCGTCAGAGGGTCGTTCAGCGGTTCGGTCATATCGTCCTTTCGAATACCAGCAGCACGCCTTGCGTCGTGCCATGGCCATGCCACATATCTCCCGTCTTCCGTTCCTTTAGACGAAAACCCGCGGCTTCGATTTCGCTCACCACATCGTCCACGGAAAGTCTGCTGAAGTGCCATGACGGCTTGTCTCCACGAACATGCTTGGGATGTACGCAGAGAAGGCCGTCGGGTTGCAGCAGATCCCGAAATGCGCGGTAGATGCGTTGACGCCCTTCCGCATCCATGAAATGCAGCATGTCGAAGAGCAGAACCGCCTTACACATGCGTCCGTCAAGACAAGACGCCACTTCGGACAGCCGCCTGCCCGGACGCAGATTGACGAGCCCGCCCGCGCCGGCACTGCGCATCGTTCGGGACAACGCACGCGCGTTGCCGTCCACCGCGACCACCAGACCGCTCGCTCCAACCGCCCGGGCGGCTGGCACGCTGTAGTTCCCGGCGCCACAGCCGAAATCAACCACCGTATCGCCGGCGCCAATACCCAACTTGCGGAAAAACGCGACGCCATCCTGCGTCAACCACAGCGTCCGCTGACGGCGCTTGACGGGATGCAGCCAGGCCAAGAGATGCCACAGTTCCCGCCTCAAATGCTTCCAGCGCGACGCCGGAGGCCCGTTGCGCCAGTTTTCGAAGTCCTCCGTCTGAAAGGCGGCTGCGGGCTGCCCGCCGGTTGTTTCCGTCGCCGTCATTCCCATTCGTTCCAGATTGCCTTTCATTGCCTCTGACTCGGTCATGATCGCTCACTTGTCCGGAAACATCATCGCATCCGCGAAGGCATCCTGGAAACCGTCGGCGGTGGATAACTCGACGTGTCTGGCGATCCTTGCCAGTTCCTCGCCTCGTTTCCGGGCATTCGTGGATAGCAGCGCGCATCGGGCGCCGGCCAGCGACACATTGCCGACATAGCGGATGCGCCGGTGATCGATGCCTGGCGGCAAGAGACCGATGCGTTGCGCACTGCTACGCCGGATAAAGTTACCAAAACCGCCGGCGATTAGCACGGTCTGGAGTTGCGACACCTCCAGACCGGCCAGCCGCAACAGGATGCCGATGCCGGCGCGGATCGCGCCGCAACCCAGTTGCACTTCGCGCACGTCGCGCTGCGTGAACGCGATGGCCGAGGCGCCCGATTGTGCCGCACGCTCCACCAACACGAACTGCGCGTTGCCGTTCTCGTCCAGGCACACGCGCCGCGCATGGGCCGGCGCCAGATCCGCCGGCAGACTTCCCGACGGCAGCAGTTGGCCCTCCGGCGTAACTACGCCGTGATTCAGCAACTCGGCCAGCAGATCGATCAACCCACTGCCGCAGATGCCGGACGGCGCGACGTCGCCGATGACTTCCAGGCCTACGTCGCCGTTGAAAACGACCTTTTCGATGGCCCCATGCGTGCCGCGCATGCCGCAGGAGATGCGGGCGCCTTCGAAGGCCGGTCCGGCGGCCGTCGAAGCCGCGTAGATTTTGCCGGCGTGCGCCAGCACGATCCCGCCGTTGGTGCCGATGTCCACCATCAGCCCCGGTCCCTTCAAC
>JAQULY010000153.1:0-2290 GCA_028718445.1 Kiritimatiellia bacterium | reverse complement strand
CAACCGGTCTATGCCGGTGGCCAGCATGCCGGCCACCGTGTCGCCGCCGACAAAGCCGCCGATCAGCGGGAAGACGTAGGCCATCCCCCAATGATGAATGGGGATGCCCAATTCCTGCGACGGCACGAGCAGACCCCTGGCATGCAGCGGAACGAAGGGAATCTCCCCCAACTGCGCCGGATCCATGCCACACAGAATGTGTTCCATGGTCGTATTGCCCGCGAAGGAGGCTTCATACACATGATCGCGCTTGACGCCCGCGCCGGCGCACAGCGTATCTACCATCCCGGCCACCTCGCGCACCACCGCCAGACGCATCTCGTCGAGACACCCCGGACAGGCGCGCGCATGACGGATACGGGAAAGCACATCGTCGCCGTAGCTGACCTGCGGATTCATCCGCGACACCACCCCGAGTTCCCTGCCGTCGCAAAGGCTCAGCAGTTCGCCCACCATCGTCGTCGTGCCGATGTCGAAGGCCACTCCGTAACATCGGTCGCGCGTGTCGCCTGGCTCAAAGTCGATCAGCCGGCGATCCGCCAGCACGGCTGTGCCCTTGAAGCAATTCGCGCGCAATGTGGCGGAGACGTGTCGGATCATGGCCAGGTCGGCGCGCATGGGGCCGACACTTCGCTCCAACCGCAACAGGTCCGGAGCATCGTCATCCAGCGTCGGAGGCGCGAGTTCCGCGTACGCCTTGCGAATCGCCGGGAGCGTTTCCCTGGGGGTGGACGCGTCGGTCGCCGCCAAAATCTGATGTTCGCCGCCGAATAGCGACGTCGCGGGCACGAAGACCACCGTCTCCCGGTCCAGCCGGTACTGGCAGGCCAGGCGCCAGCCTTCGCGAAGTTCCCGGGCCGAAAAGGCCTTTTTGTCGGCCGGCGTCGGCGCGTTCGGGTTCATCGTCACCCGCACGCGGCACTTGCCACACGTGCCCGCGCCGCCGCAAGGTGTCTCGATCACCACGCCGGCGCGCGCGGCGGCCTCCACAATCTTCGTGCCCGCCAGAACCGACACCGCACGCCCCTGCGGCTGAAATGTGACTCTGATCTGCAGTGTATTCAATTTGTCTTCCATATACGAACTGTCATGGCGCTTGCAGCCAGAGCAGAGCGTTGCCAAGGAACACCGCCGCGCTAACTGTCGCGCTTGCCGTCATCCATGCGGTTTTCTTTGTCTACATGCACAACGCGCGCCGCGAAGCGGCGGGCCGTCTCCACGTCTAACGCGCAATAACTCATGACGATAACTTCGTCGCCGACTTGACCTGCGCGGGCGGCGGCGCCCTTCAACGCAATCTCGCCGGAGCCCGCCGGCGCGGGGATGGCATAGGTTACAATCCGAGATCCGTTGTTGACGTTCAGGACGTGGACCTGTTCGCCCGGCAGAATGTCCGCGGCTTCCATCAGGCAACGGTCTATTCCAATGCTGCCCTCGTAGCGGAGCTGCGTTGCCGTCAGCGTGGCGCGGTGGATTTTGGATTTGAGCATCGTCAGTTGCATATCATGCACTCTCTCGGAGCATCGGAAAGCATCCGCAAGTTCAACAGTCGTTACGTCAAACGTTTGGCTCCGGAATACACCTCATTCACAACAAGCGCCGCTGCCGCGTGCCCGGGGTGCTTGGTCGGATTCCATTTCTTCATGTAGTCGAACAACGGACCGGACTCATGGTACTCCATCGTTCCTTTAAGTTGGTATGCCTGCTTGTCGGTTGTACAGGTTGTGTTTGCGCAGGATCTCATGGCGCCAGCAGATAGTCCGCAATGGCCCGATAGAGCGTCGTCACGGCCAAAATCGCGCAATGCCGACCGGCTTCAGGCTCGCATTCGCCCGAGCGGATCAGTTCTCCCGCGCTGATCGAGAGGGCGTCCGTGACGCTACGCCCCTTGGCGCGCCGCGCAACCGCGCGACCGCACGCGCGCGTGTTGCCGCAACCGTCCGTGTGGTAGCAAATGTCTTCGATACGGTCGTCGCGAATGACCAGATGGAACTCCATTTCGTCTCCGCACAGCCCCCTGATCGAGGCCGCGGCAGTCGGATCGTTCATGCGTCCGAAAAACGGATCGTCCTGCGGCGTTGCGATTTGCTTTTTCATGTGACTTCACGAATGTCGTCGGTACTCTTGCGCCCTATGGTCGTCATTAACCATCCCTTTTCTTCTTACTTGAGCGACCAGTTGTTGCTCCGACCTCTATCGCTGTCGAACCAGCCATCGTACGGCGCGGCCAGTCGCTCGAAAGGCGCCCATCTTTGGGCAGGCTGTGCATGTCAACGTGACATGGCATGTT
>JAQULY010000152.1 GCA_028718445.1 Kiritimatiellia bacterium | reverse complement strand
CTGCTCCTTAATCTTGATGCATTAACCCTACACACTAACACCGACCCAACCCCTGAGCTTCTCATGACACGTCTCCTTTTGTTTTGGAGGTACTTGTATTCCCGATGCGCTTCGGAACATGCCCGCATGATTGGAGGTAGCCTGCACGCGTGTTCACGGGTCCGGTGGACTCGCGGACCGTCAACCGTGTCGGCAACATCTCCGGCTGTGGCGACGGTTTCGCCTTCCCCTCGATGGCGGCCAGCAATCGCTTGGCGGCGACTTCGCCCATCAGACCGAACGGCTGGAACACTGTCGTCAGGGGCGGATCCGCATGTTGCGCCATCTCCAAGTCGGCAAACCCGATCACCGAGAGATCCCGGGGGACCCGCAGACCGATCGCGCGCGCCGTTCGCAGCGTCGCCATGGCGATTATATCGGACACACAGGCAATGGCGGTGGGCCGTTCCGGCAGTTTGAGCAACTTCAACGCCGCGTCACGGTAGTCGGCCACATTGGACCCGACGGCCTGCACGTAGTTCGCGCGGACCGGCAGCTTCATTTTGCGCATGGCCTGGCGATACCCGTTTTCACGCGCGATCCAACCGCTGGACGTTTTGGCCACCGAAAGCAGGGCGATACGAGTATGCCCCAGCGTCGCGAGGTGCGTGACGGCATCGGCCATCCCTTGCGCATCATCGGATATGACCCGGATCGCAGGCGCCGGACGCGAACCGAGATTGAGGGTTGTGTGATCGAGAATGACCAGGGGAACGGCATGGCGGGCAAGTTCAGCCTGGGCGGTCTTGAGGAAGGCTTCATCCGCGTGGACGCTGATGACTCCGGCCAGGCGTTGTTGGATCGCGATGTGAAGAGCGTTCTGCTCCGTGGCGCCATTGTTGGTGTGCAGAAGCTTCACCAGGTAGCCGCCAGCCTGGGCAACGCGCACGGCTCCATCGAGCATGCGCGCCGTGTACTCGTTGCTCAACGTAGAGCCGAGGAACCCGATCGCCTTCGTCTGGCCCGTCGCCATCGCCCGGGCGATCTGATTGGGGTGATAGTCCAACTCCACGGCCGCCCGCATGATCCGTTGCTGGGTGGCCTCGGCGATCGCCAGCTCCGGCCCCCGGCCGCTTAGCACCAGCGACGTCGTCGAACGAGCCACACCCGCCTTCGCCGCAACATCTTTGACCGACACCATTCCCGCATACTAACACGCTCTAGGTAGTGACGGCAACGGCTTTTTATGCCCGACGCGATTTTTTTGTCCCGACATTCATTCCATCTTGAATTCGACGCTGTTGCACGTCCCGAACGACTGGTCCGGCTTGCCCGAATGTTTGACGGTGGCTTCGATGAGGAAGACGCCGGCCGGCAGCGGGATCGGGTCCTGTCTGTTCCAGGCCCCATAGTCGAGGCTCACGACCACATCGCCGGCCGGCTCTATCGGTGTGAGCGTGAAGGCCAGCGGATCACCGGGATCCAGATGCTTCTTTTCAGCGAAGGACGGGGAACAGGAAGTCGTCCTGAGCCTGGATCGCCACTGGATCGGTTCCGATACTACTCAGCACGAGACAGTATCGCCCCTTACTCCACCTTGAACTCCGCCAGGCGGGCGGGGTCGTGAAAACCGCTGGAAAAATTCGGGCTGAGCGCCAAGTTGGCTTCGCCGCCGGTGGAGCCGCGAATTACGTTCAGGTAGAGCGACTGCCCGGACTTCAGCCCGTTGGGCGCCACATCGGCCATAGGCAAACACAGGGAAACCGTCCACCCGTCCGTCCGCACCGCGGAGACCGCCTTGATCCCCGGCGCCCAGGCGGCGCTTTCGCCATACGCGTTGGCCTCGAAATGACCGCTCACGCCGATCCCGATCTGCCGGTAGGGCTTTGAGCGCTGCGCCGCCAGGAAAACCTCCCAATCGTCACAGCCCCAGATGCCGGCCGTTCGCGGGAGCTTTGCCGTGTCCATCGTCTCGCGGAACCGGAGGTAGAGGAACGTGCCGTCATGCGCCAACGTCGCCTCGGCCTGGCGTTTGACCGGATACCCCTGGATGTCACGCGTAACGGGCACGGTCTCCCCCCGGCTCCAATCGACTTTGGACAGGTCGCCTTCGGCCGGCACGGCCAGCTTGGGAATGCGTGAGGTCGGCGGCAGCGCCTTCTTGAGCTGCTCGACTTCGGTCTGATGCGCTGACATGGCGTCGTAGACCTGTTTTGCCTTCACCATCGGCGCCCACTCGCCCTGCTCGAAGAGCCGGACGCGCGTCTTCTCGGTTTCCGTCAGTGCCGCGACTTTCGCCTCCGCCATGTATCCCGCCCAACGCGCCATGCGCTCGGTCGTGCCCAGGCGTTTCCAGGAATTCTCCTCTGTGATCGGGACGTCTCTGTCCGCTTTCACGAATTCTTCGGGCCAATTCGCGGGATTGGTGTAGGTCTCCTCGATCTCCAGCCACAGCTTGCGCATCGGCGCGGCCGCGGCGCCGTAGTACAGCGTGAAGAACTCGTTGATGATCTGCTCGGTGTCCTGCGTCGCGTCAAAGGCCATCTGGTTATACAGGTACTCGTTCAGTTGTGTGGTGATGCCCTCCGGGTAAATTCCGCGGATGCCGTCCTTGACGTACATCTTCATCTGTTTGGCGATCAGGCGCGCACCGAAGCCGGGAAAACAGGTGTAACCGGGGGACCACACCGACGATTCCGGGAACTCCGGATAGAGCCATAGATAGATGGGGCGGCCTTTGCCCTTCCTGATCCATTCACGGTAGATGCCCCAGATGTGGCGTCCCACCGCCGCGGTTGGATCGTCCAGAAAGGTGTTTCCCGCCAGGGCGAGCTGCGGGGCGATATTGGGCTCCACCCGGAAGCTGGGATGCCGGGTCCAGTCCGCGTAGGTGAGGGTCGAGACGTACTTGCCGGGGTGCGTCTTGCGGAGTTCCCGCGCGACTTTGTTGCAGAAGGTAAACCAGTAATCGCTGTACTTGCCATTCGTGAAATGCGTGTCGTTCGTTTCGGCGGGATTGATCAGCGTCTTCTTGCAGACGGGGCACTTGCAGAAGTTGCCGTTATCCATCGGACCGAGTGCGAAAACGTCGCTCGCCACGCCCTCCGGATTCTTGCCATCGAAAGCCGCGCGGGCATCGGTCACCACCTGGGCGATGAACTCCTCGCAGTTGTAACACATCTGGGGATCAGCCAGACCGCCTTCGTAGCCATGCGCGAACCATTCGAGGTGCTGGCCTTCCCAAGCCGCCGGGTTCCGCGGGTTCCTGTGACGGAAACGGTCGTAGTACCCATAGAAACTGTGCGAGCAACCATAGTGTTCGCCCCCGTTGCGCATCCGGTGCAGGTACAGCCACATCTCGTCCACGGTCGGATTGCCCCAGAGAACCGGACAGGCGGGCACGTTATTCAAGCCGCCGAAGTTGTGGGACGGCATAACGCAACGCCAGGCCATGGAGGGAATCCGCCGGACCTCAGACACCTTGACCGTGAGCGTGGGGTTCGAGGGGATGACCGTGCAGATTTCGGTCGGGCCGTACCAGCGCACGCCGCATGACCTCTCCAAAAATTCGTAGACCGCATAGCAGGATCCCTCGCCGTCGTACGGATCGGGGTACAAATCCCGGCTCATGCGCGCGTTGCGAAGGCTTGACGTGAGATGGGGGGGTCCGACGCCTTCGTCGAAATGCAGCGCCGCCAGCGTCGCGGCGTCGTCGGCCGGCGCCGCGTCATGTGCCACCGGCGTCCGGACACTGCCGGAAAGACGGAACTCGTCCATGGCGCCCTTGAAGCCGCCGGCGTCCGCGCCGACCATCGTCCCAATCCCCAACCGCGCTTTGGCACAGTGAGTCGGCGCATAGCCTGCTGTGCCCACGCTCTGGCCGTCCACGAACAATTCCTTGCGACTTGCCTTCGCGTTCCAGGTTGCCAGGACGTGATGCCAGCCGGGCGCAAGTTTTCCGGATTTGATGGCGCTTCCGCCATTGGGCTGGCCGTCGTAGGTCGTGTAGATCAACCGCCCGTCCTCATAGGACACGATGTGATAGGACCACGGGTCGCCATCGAGACGCAGAATGACACCGTTGGTTTCCGCGGCCGGCAGCATCCAGATTTCCATGCTGCCCTGGGCATCGCTGAAACCGGGCTGCATCAGAACGATGGCATCGTGCGCGCCGTCGAAGGCAAGTGCCTTGCCGAATTTCCCCTCGGTCCATTGGGGCCGGCCGCGCACTTCGATCCCGAACGGTTTGTCCGCGTCTCGGCCCATTAGAATCAGCGTGTCATCCTTGCGGCGGATCAGATATTCCTGCGATCTGAAGTCCGCGTTCCTCAGGCCCAGTGCCCGTGTCGCAGCGCTCTCGCCGACCAGGATACGCGGGCCTTTGACCTCGGTGAAGTCGGGAACGATGGGCAATTCGGCGCCGCTGATCCTCTTGATGTGGTCGCGCAACTCCATGGCGCCTAAGGCGGCCGCCTGGGTGGGTTTCGAGGAGAGCACGATGCTCGCCGCAGGCTGACCGTTGGCGCTCAGCGTCAGCTCATCCCCATACCCTTGGCGGCCGATCCAACTCAACATCGCTGTCGCCAACACCGTCGAGAGGTAACGTGGCACGTTCGTCTCCTTGTCTTGCCCGCAATCTCAATACCGTTAGACACTTCAGCGGACGGAAGTGTCTATCGAACAGGTGTTCAGCGGGCGCTCAATCCGAAAAACTCGCGGTAGGCCTCCCCAATCGCCCGGTAGTTCCGCACCGGAACGCTGGCCGTAATCGCGTTGTTACAGCAGAAGATGTGTCCGCCGTTGCCCCACCCCTGCCGCAAGCACTCCTTGACCAGTCCCTTGACCACTTCGGGCGTGGCGGTGGACAATTCGTTCGAGCAATCCATGTTGCCAAAGAAGGTGATCCGGGAACCGAAGCGTCTCTTGAGTTCCGCCAGATCCATCCCCGCGCGGCTCTCGATCTCAAGGTAACCATCCACCTCGCACCCGAGCAGAAAGTCGTCGATCACCGGCCACAGGTTGCCATCGCTCGCGTTCACGGCCATCCGGCCGGTCGAGTGGATACGCCGGGACAAGTGGCGGACTTCCGGCACCACGAACCGGCGATAGGCGGCGGGTGAGATCAGAGGGCCGCGGTTCCCGGCAAAATCGCCCCCGACGCCAATCATCTCGACGCCAAGTCTCTCATACTGTTTGATCGCCTCCAACGCCCACCGCGTGGCGAGCGCAAAGTGCCGGTGCGCCACTTCCGGCTCCAGCGCCATCACTTGCATCAGCAGGGTGTTGGTCCAGATTCCGTGCGTGTACGCCGGCGCCAGGATCGGCAAGTCGATTCCCTCGCGTTCCATTTCCTGCCGAACCCAATGGAAGATCAGGTAGGGTTCATCGGGAGGTGGCGCAAACGATTCCTCGATTCGCGCAATGCCCCAGGCCAGCTCCTCAACCGGGTCGTCGAACGTGGGCGGCGGTTCCGGCGGCGGTACGGGCGCTTTCGCGGGCTGCGCGCATGCATGTACATAGACCATGTCGTGGTTCAGGGCTTTGGCCAGGCCGACGATGTCGCGGGCCAATTGCCGCAGCGCCTGTTCCCAGCCTTTTTCCTGGACCAGCTCATTCCAATATTCACCGTAGGCGTAGCGATGACCCAGGAAATGATCGGCCACCGGCGACAGCAACACATATTCGAAGAAGGGCGTACGGTCCGGTTCGCGGTGCGCCAGCGCCGCCATCACGCGTTCACGCGAGGTCATCGTCGTCATCCGAGATCCTCCATCGATCTTCCGCACAGCAACAGGGCTCGCGGTACATGGAAGCAGCCCTTCCACTTGCCGCCCTTGAGATCCATAGGAACGTCACCCCGCCGGCTCAGCGATTTCGCCTCCATGCTCACAATCCTCTCCGGTAGTACGGGCTCATGGCGCGCTGCAGGATATCCTTGTCGCTCCGCCGCGGGTTCCAGAGGGTCTCGGCAAAGAGCGCCACGGAAGGTTGAATCGTTTCCTCGAACAGACCATCTTCTACCAGGCCAGTCACCGTCACTCGCGGCGGCCGACACGCGAGGATGGCACGATAGAACTTGGCGGCCAGCGGGTAGTTCTGCAGCCAGAGCGCGTTCATGCGATCCCAGCGCGGCTGACGCTCGTGCAGGCGACGACGGATGAACTCCGGATCGCGCTCGCCCATGATGAACGGCCCGTGATGCTCGAACTCATCTCCCCAGCGGAGAAGCATCCACCCCTTCGGCACCATGGCAAACCCTGCGTCATGCCGGAACGTCGCCAGTCGTTCCGAATACCGTATGGTGCGCTCCGGCGAGCCCAGGGCCCTGACCTTTCCTGTCATGGGATGGCCATCGCACCACGTCACCGGATCGTAGGAGTACGGAATGACTCCCGCATCTTCCCAGGCGATGACCACGCGCGGATCGAGCTTCCTCAAGTGAGGATAGTCCTTCTGGATGGACGTAGCGTGCAACCCGAACTGGATGGGGATGTCCGGGCGCTCACGCAGGAGTTCGCCGGCGATCTCGTTGACCAGCAAACACGTCCAGGCGGCAATCGATTTGCCGGCAAGCCGGGTCTTGGAGTGTTCCGTCAGGGTCTGAAAATAGAGCCCGTCGATGTCCAGGTGACGGTAATGTTCCCGGTAGTCCTTCAACGCCGCTTGGCGGATGATTCGCCGATCCCGGGCTTTCGACAAATCCAGGTTGCCGTAGCCCCAACCCCAGGGGAACCCCAGCACGACACGAACGCCACGCGAGTGAGCGTACTGAAGCGCCTCGGGGCAATTCAGAGGTGGGCAGTCGTTCCAGATTGTAGCCATGTTCAGGCGCAACCGTGCCATATTGTCGAAGAAACGCCGATAGTCGTAGATCACGTAGCCCCAGGTCCAGATGCCTCGATCCTCGATAGCCGGGGCTTCCGCATAGGCGAACGGGCGTATCGCATCGAAATCCTCGCGAAGCCACGCCAGATTCTCCGTCGTGGGATGCTGACTGCCGAGCAGCGTGGCGTTGTCCTCCAAGCGGGCGTTGAAGTCCTCCGCCCCGTATAGTACGCCTGCCGCGTCGTGTCCGGCGATGACCAGCGCTTTGGTCCCCCGGCCCCATGGCGACTCCATGCAAGCGACCGCGTACCCCTCCTTGCGCCGAGGTATCGCCAGGCGTTTCTGCTTTGCCAATTCGGCGATTAGCGGATTGTTGGCACACGTTCCGAGCAGGATGACGTGATCATTCCGCAGCAGGTCGCCGTCCGCTTCTCCGTGGACCCCAATCACATAAGGCAACCGTCGCTGGATGTTCCGCTGCAATTCCGAGAGCGCAAAACACTCGACGCCCTCGCGAGAGCCGTACACGATGGACCAGCGGGTTCCCTCGTAGCGCAACTTATGTTTTGCCAATGGCATATTACGTCATCTTCTCTTGTTTGCCTGAAGCTTGCCGATGACCAGACTCCGCACCGTGCCGTGCCTGGGTTAGCGCCTGGTCTTGGTACACACTGTCGTTGTTCTGACGACCCCTGCTAGCGGACCATGAGACTCGTGCCTCTGGGTTTGTTCTGTACCACTCTGCCATACCCCTGGAAGACAGTGTTCGACGCCATGGTCATGTAACTCGCCCACACCCAGTTCGAGGAACGCCCCACGCTGGATAGCTCCACCTCGTCCATATAGCCGGTGTAGGCAGCAGGTCCAGCCGGCATCCAGATTTGGTAGACATTCCAGGCCGCGGGCAGCGTCATTCCCGTCTTCGTGCAGACCTGCCGTCCGCTCTTGAACAGCGTGGCAGTGCCATTGTCGAACGTAAAGGCGAAGCTGTTCCATTGGTTGTAGTCAACCACATTCCCTGTCTCGGTTGGAGTGAAGCGCGTGCCGATATCCGTGCCAATATACAAGCCCAAACCCGACGAATGCCCCAAGAAGGTGCCCCAGTTATCGCCGATGCCCCCCAAGCTGCTCGGCAGGTTCATCCACCAGGAAACGGTGAACTCTGTCGGCTGCCAGTTGAGATTGCCGCACACGCCTCCATTGGCGGCGTTGTAGCTGAAGGCGTAGCCGTTGGCCGCCGCGGCCGGAGCGGGACCCGCGCCGGCCGCCCCCGGCGCAACGTCTAGGCGGTGGGATGTAGAGTCGTTGGTACCGCACAAGTGCCAGACCGCTTCATAGTCCTGAGACCAGGTCGCGCCGTTCGTTGTGTAACTCGGCGCGCTCACGCCGCTCTTGCCCCAATAGGCGGTGATGCTCGTCCCATTGGTCAGGGCCGGAACCTGCACCCACACGCACGAGGTGCCGTTCGTTGCCCACTGCTCGATCTCATAGTTGAGCTCATGCTGCGCGTTGTCCGCAAAACGCAAATCCGCATTGCTGCCGCTCCAGAACTGACTGTAATCGAATTTATCGATCTGCGGCCCGAGCTTTACCAGCACCGGGAAATAAGTCAGCGGTTCCGCGGCGGGGTAATTGGTGAAGACGACACTAAGTCGGTACTGCCAGGTTGAAAAAACGCCGGTTGTCTTCCCATAGGTGGTGAAGGCAGTATTCGACGCCATGGTCATGTAACTTGCCCACACCCAGTTCGACGAGCGCGCCACGCTGGAGAGTTGAACCTCGTCCATGGTGCCGGCGCCGGCGCCGGAACTCGCCCGCCAGATGTTGAAGAGACTCCAGGACGCCAGTGTGACCGCGACGGTCTTGCTGCACACCAGGTTCCCCGACTTGAAGAGCGCCATGGCTCCGTTGTCGAACGTGTAAGTGAAATGGGTCCATTGCCCGTAGTCGATCACGTTCCCCGTGTCGGGGACACCCACGAAACGCGCATCCGCACCGTTCATGGTGCCGACGACCAGCCCATAGCCGGACGAATGCGCCAACCAGGTGGCCCATTGGTTGTCACCGATGCTCCACGTGGGACCGTAGGGCACGTTCATCCACCACGATACGGTAAACTTCGTCGGGGAAGACCAACCCAGGGTGTTGCAGATGCCGCCATCCAAATTGTTGTAGTTGAACGCATACCCGTTGGCGACGGCCCCCGGAACCGGCCCCGCACTGGAACCGCCGGGCGCGATATCGCGGCGGCTCGCGGTCGAGTCGTTCGTGCCGCACAGGTGCCAGACCGCCTTGTAGTCCAGTGACCACGTGGCGCCATTCGTGGTGTACGCCGGCGCGCTCACACCGCTCTTGCCCCAATAGGCGGTGATGCTCGTCCCGTTGGTCAGGACGGGAACCTGCACCCACACGGTGGAGTTGCCGCTCGGATTCCACTGCTCGATCTCGTAGTTCAGTTCCTGCGTGCCCGAAGCGTCCGTGAAACGCAAGTCGTTGTTGGATCCTGACTGGAACTGGCTGTAATCGAAACCCGCTTGCGTCCCCAGGATCACGAGAGCCGGAAAGTTCACGAGCGGCTCGCTTGCCGGGCAGTTCTGGAAGCCGATCGGCAGTGAGTGCTGCCAGCCGCTGAAAAGCCCTGCGTTGCCTTTCGCCGCCAGTAGCGCCATGCACACCAGCACCCCCATAGTCATGTTCCGCGTGTTCATCCTGTACTCCTCTTCTTCTTCCTTGTCGCCAGCGTTAAACACTTCACCTTCGTCCGAGAATGCCCGCCCGATGGGCGAGTTCCATCCGCCGCGTTCGCCGGGCCCGTGGAACCGCGCACGACCAGCCGCGTTGGCAAGAGGATCGGTTGTGTTCCGCCCGCAGCTTTCGACTTTCGCTCGATCGCCGCGAGCAAGCGCTGGGTGACGGTTTCGCCCATCCGATCGAACGGCTGGGCCACGGTCGTGAGGGGTGGGTCCGTATATTGGGCCATTTCCAGGTCGGCAAAACCGACCACGGAAAGATCCTTCGGCACCTGGCGGCCGGCTTCTCGTGCCAGGCGCAGGATCACCATGGCCACATGGTCGGCCACGCACACGAGCGCGGTGGGGCGATTCGACGTCCGGAAGATCTGCGCCTTGAGCCGCCGGCACTCGGCGGGATTCGTTGCCGGACCTCGCAGATAGACCCATTGTGGCGGTAACCCCAGCCGGTCCATGGCGCTCCGATACCCCTGTTCCCGTGTGCTCCACGCCGTCATGGGGCCCACCGCCGTAAGGAACGCGATCCGGGTATGCCCGAGCGCCGCGAGATGGCGGACGGCGGCGCCGACGCCGGCTTCGTCGTCCGAAAGAACACGGATGCCCGGCGCCCGGCGCGAGCCGAGGTTGAGCGTGGTGTGATCCAGTATGGCGAGGGGAATGGAGTGACGGGCGAGTTCGGCGTGGGCCTTCGCTAGGAACGCTTCATCCGCGTGGACGCTGATGACTCCGGCCAGGCGTTGCTGGATCGCGATGTGAAGAGCGTTCTGCTCCGAGGCGCCACTGTCGGTGTGCAGAAGCTTCATCAGGTAGCCGCCAGCCTGGGCAACGCGCACGGCTCCCTCGAGCATGCGCGCCGTGTACTCGTTGCTTAACGTAGAGCCGAGGAACCCGATCACCTTGGTTTGACCGGTGACCATCGCGCGCGCCAGCGCATTGGGCTGATAGCCCATCTTGCGAGCGACGGCGAGAATCCGCCGGCGAGTGGCCGCGGAGATGTAAGCGCTCTGACGCCGCCCGCTGAGCGCGACGGAGACGGCCGGCTGCGATACGCCCGCCGCCTGTGCGACCTGCTTCATCGTCACCATGTGCGCAATAATAATACGTATAATATCGGAACGCAAGCGCAAAGTTGCGAGCGGTGAAATGGGTCAGTGAGATAGGGGCGCGAATGGGGTGCTTGTGATCCCGGAAAGGTCCGTTGAGTTGCGTAGCATGTGGCAATCCGGTCGACGATTACGGGCGACGATTACGGAAGACGAGGAGAAACATCCGAATCGTCACCCACCCACGAAAGACGCGAACAAGCGCGAA
>JAQULY010000151.1 GCA_028718445.1 Kiritimatiellia bacterium | reverse complement strand
GCATCAACGTGAGCCTGAGAAAGCGCGACTTCCCGGCGGAGTTGCGCGTCAAGGCCGGTTCGCTGCGCATGGCCGGCGGCGCGGATGTCAGCCGCGCGGAGCTGCTGACCGCACTGCTGCTCGAACTGGAGCAGGACTATACGCAGTGGGCGCGAAACGGACTTCTGTCATTTATTCCGGCCCTGCGCGCGCGCGACGCCCTGCGCGGTCGCGAGGTCATCGTCGAGCGTGCCGCCGGCGCGTTGCGCGGTTGCGCCGACGGCGTGGAACTGGACGGATCGTTGCGGCTGCGCTTGGCCAACGGCTACGTCGAGCATGTCTATTCCGGCGACGCGCATCTGCGGAACGGGAGTGCCTCCGGGAAGGGGAGACGAGGGAGCGGGGGGCAGGGAACTGCCAAGAGTGTTAGGAAGATATGAAGAGATGATCCGGTCGACGATTACGGTCGACGATTACGGAAAACGAGGAGACACCTCCAAATCGTCAACCGCAGTCGTCGCCCGTAATCGTCAACCGAAATGTTTAACGAATCACGATTTACGAATGTCGAAGGAGGTAATCCGGACTGGCTGACCTGCCTTCGTAATTCTGCGGTTCAGTATTCGGCAATCTGCTGTTCTGCTGAAGGAAGACGAAGAAGAAGGTCTCTTTCGCTCCAGATGCATAAAACTCCTTCGAAACCTGTGTTGACACTTTTCTGGTCCCGCGCGCGCCGCACGGCAGCCGTGGCCGCGATCCTGACGGCGGCGCCGTTGCTGCGCGCCGACACGAATCAGCCGCTGCAGATCGTCGTGGAGGCCGCGCGCCCCGTGGCTCGACCGGCGCCGGCGACTTTCACGGCCGACGGCTGGGCCGAAGATCTGCCCGGAGTGACGCTGGAACGGCAGGGATCCCTGGCTCCGCAGAGCGACCTGCGCATTCGCGGCAGCGCCTTCAATACGGCCGGCTACACGTTGGGCGGCGCGGTCCTGCGCAATCCGCAGACCGAGCACTTCAACGCGGATCTGCCGCTGCCGGCGACCATGCTGCAACCGCCGCGGTTGCTGACCGGCGCGGACGCCTTTGCCGACTCGGCGGGACACCCCTCGGGCAGTGTGGCCTTCGATTTCGCGCCGGTCAGTCCAGGCGTGCAGGTGACCGGGGGCGGCGGCCCCTATGGTCATCGCTCGGCCGGCGCCTACGCGCGCACCGCAATCTCCGAGAATGCTGCGGATGAGGCGCTGACGCTCTCTTCCTTCTTTGCGCGCGACGTCAGCGACCGCACCGACGGCCAGCCCGACAACGATCTCGACCGTTGGGTGGCGGGTGCGCATGCGCAGCAGCGCCTGACCGACTGGCAGAGCGACGCCATCGCGGCGGTATCGCGGCGCCGGTTTGGCGCGCGCGGTTTCTATGGCGTTTCGTCAACGCTTCCGGCGGAGGAGTCGCTGCGCGACCTCTTCACGCTGGCCTCAGTCAAAGGCGAACTGTCCGGCGACACCTCCATGCGCGCCACGCTGCACGCCCGGCGCGTGGAAGACGACTACTGGCTCGACCGCACGCAACCGGAGCTCTACGCCAATCGCCATCGCTCCGATACGGCCGCGCTGCATGGCGATCTCGCGCACGACTTCTCGCCCAGCCTGTCGCTCGACAGCCGTCTCGACCTGTCCGGCGAGAAGATCGCCAGCGACTACGAAGGTCTGTTGCCGGGGCAGGGGTTGGGGCATCACCAGCGGGCGCGCGCTTCGGCGGCGCTGGTGCCGGTGTATGACCTGGGCCCTTTCTCCATGCGTGGCGGCGGCGCCTGGGAAACCTTCAGTGACGCCTCGCCGGCCTGGCTGCCGCTGGCCGCGATTAGCTTTGCGCCCGCGCCGGGTCAGAGTCTGTTTGCCTCGTGGAGCGAGGCGGTGCGTCTGCCCTCCTACACCGAACTCAACTACGAATCGCCGGGTTCGCTGGGTCAGGCCGGACTGGAGCGCCAGAGGACCAGGACGCCGGAGAGCGGCTGGCGGGGACAGACGGATAATCTGGCACTGCGAGCCACGCTCTTCTACGAGCAGGCTGACGAGGCGATAGACTGGGTGCGTGACGCGCCGGACGCGCGCTGGACGGCGGTCAACCTCGACGAGGTCGAAACTTACGGCGTGGCGCTGGCAGCCGCGCGGGCTCTGGGCGAGACGTTTGTCCTGACATGCGATTACCAGGCGCTCGACAAGGACTGCGGCCTCAAGCCCTATGCCAGCCGGTATGTCCTGGACTATGCGCGTCACGAAGCGCACGCCGGATTGCAGGCGCGGCTGGGCCGGCAGTGGCTGCTGGTGTTGCGGCAGGGGCTGACGCATCAGGCCGGCAATCCCGCGCGCGAGGGAACCTGCACGCGTCTCGACACCAGTGCGCGGCTGGAGTTTGCCGTGCCCTCCACCGGTCTGAAGCTGGTGGCCGGCGTGGACGATCTGCTGGACCGCGATTATCAGGTCTTCCCCGGACAACCGCCGGCCGGCCGCCGCTGGACGCTGGCGGCGGTGGCCAGTTGGCCCGCGGAGGGAGTGCCCTAGGAACCGTTTTCAGCGGTGGGTTGGAGACGGCGGTCCCCGCCGTTACGCGGGACTTTTCTGCGCCACGATCTCGAAGCTGTATTCATGGCTCGGGGACCTCTCGTGCACGATACGCGTGCCGCCGCAGGCAGCCAGCAGCGCGCGGACATAGCCGATGTCGAAATCCGGGTTCTTGTGTTGCGGATTGGGCGGAACTCCCCTGCGCCGGCAGTGCTCGCGATACAACTTCTCGTCCGGCAGGAACAGAACCAGATGGCCGCCGGTCTTGAGCACGCGGAGCCATTCCTGCAGAACGGGCCGCGGATCCGCGAAATCCTCGAGCGTATGCGACGAGTAGACGAAATCGAGGACGCCATCCGCAAACCAGGTCAACGTGGCGGCATCGCCGTGCAGGTGCTGAGGCTGGGAGCCGGCGTGGGCGTAGGCTTCCGGAAGATCAATGCAGATGGCGTTGGGCACGATCGGATCGCCGCCGAAACCGATATCCACGCCATCGCCGACGCAGAACCGCGCCAGGGCAGGGCGCGCCTTGGAGGTCTCGGACGGATTGCGGATGCGCGAGAGTCTGCACACCAGAGCCCGGGTGAGGCTGGAGCAACGCTTCGCGGGCGGCGCCGACACCGGCCCGCGAGCTGTCGTGGTACGCGCTGACATGGAGGAACGGTAGCTGAAGAAGATTGAGGGTGTCAATCCGGGTGCAATCACGATTCGCCAGGCGCGAGGGGTTGTAGTACAGGCACGGCGCCTTGCGGTCTGAACGCGAGCGCATAGAGCACGGAAACAGCGCGTGATCGGGCCGGGCGCGGAGTCAACGGGACAAGACGCCCAAACGTTCAGCAGGAATATCCAATATCCAAGGAAAGCATCTGGCGGTTTCGGTGGCACGACCACGGCGACGATTACGGTGGACGAGTGGCCGGCGACCAAATCGTTAGCCGGTATCTTCGCCGCTATCGTTCACCGGCCAGTGCGCCTGCACAACAGTCGCGCCGCCGACGGGGGGCGGTCCGAGACCCGCCTTCGCCTGACGGCTACGGCGCGGCACGCGTCCCGCCCTACCTTGCGGCGTGCCGGAAAGGTAGCGCCTGACCTATGGGACGGCACACGCCGTAAGCGGCCCGGAGGGCTTGCACGCAGACGGCGCGATCGCTATACTCGCGTCTCCGTGTAACTACACGTAAAGGAAAACAGGGGTATTTGTCATGGCAATCAAGCGCAACGGCGGACGGGCGACGACTACTTACAGCGGCGAACACCTGAACCAGGTGGCCTTCCCCATGGGGGGCATGGGCGCCGGCATGGTCTGTCTGGAAGGCACGGGCGCCTTCTCGCACGTTTCGCTGCGCCATCAGCCCAATGTCTTCAACGAGCCGATGATGTTCGCGGCGCTTCACGTGAAGGGCGCGCCCACCGCCCGCCTGCTTGAGGGACCCGTGCCGATGCGCAAGGCCTTCGGCGCACCCGGCTCGGGCAATGGCGGCGGCGGCGGCCAGCATCACGGGCTGCCGCGTTTCGCGCAGGCCGAGTTCACGCCGCGCTTTCCCTTTGCGCGCGTGGCGTTGAAAGACCCGAGCATGCCGGTGGCGGCGGAAGTGACGGGGTGGAGTCCCTTCGTGCCCGGCGACGCGGACAGCGCCAGCCTGCCGGTTGCGGGGCTGGAGTACCGCCTCCTCAATCGCACGTCCAAGCCGGTCAAGGGCGTCTTGTCTTTTCACGCGCTGAACCTCATGCGCGCGAACCAGGTGACGGCCGGCACGATCGAAGCGAAACCGGACGGCTTCGTGCTTGGCGTCCCCGGCACCGCCTGCTCGCCATTCGTCGCCAGTTGGCGCCTGTCGCGGCTCATCGCCTCCTCCGCTTCCATCGCGGAGGCTCCCTGCGTGAAGCTGTCCGACGATCTGGAGTGGCAGCCCGCCGCCATGACGGGTTTCTTCGCCGACGCCTACCAGCGTCATGGCGCCGTCGATGGCTACGCCTATCTCGGCACGCGCGTGCGTGTCGCGCGCGCCGGCACCTGGATCTTCTCGATCGGCCACGATGGCGGGATGCGCCTGTTCGTGGATGGTAAGGCCGTCCACACCCGCGCCGACCGCGAAAATCCCCTTCGCCCCGGCCGCACGGAAGTGTCCGTGGCGCTCGATGCCGGCGATCATGAGATCATGTTCGCATCCGAACTGCGCGGTTTCGGCTGGGGCGTGTCGCTCTCCTTCGCCATGCCGCCGGACCGGACCGGCGACGGCGAACCGGAGTATCCCACCCCGGAAAAATGGGGCGGCGCCTCCTCCTCCACGGGCGGCGCTTTCACGGCCTTTACGACCGCCCCTGGCGTCACCACCGACTGTGCCTGGTTCCGCGGCGGTTGGTTCGACCCGTTGACCATGCTGTGGCAGAACGTCATGTCCGGCAAGGCCGTGCAACGCCCGCCCCATGCCGAAGGTAAACCAGGCGATGGCGCCAGCCTCTACGTGCCGTTCGCGCTCAAGCCGCGCGCGGAGACCACCGTGCGCATCCAACTGGCCTGGTACGTACCCGAGAGCGGTATGACCATCGGCGAGAAGGACTGCGACGGCGCGTGCGCCTGTGGCGGCTCCGGACCGTCGAGCTATGTGCCCTGGTATGCGACGCGCTTCTCCGGCATCGCGGGTGTCGCCGCCTACTGGCGCGAGCACTACGACGCGTTGCGCGCGCGGTCGCTGGAATTCAGCGACTGTTTCTACGACACCACGCTCCCCGTCGAGGCGGTCGAGGCGATCGCCGCCAACCTCACGATCCTGAAGTCGCCCACCGTCCTGCGCCAGCACGATGGCCGGCTGTGGGGGTGGGAAGGCTGCTGCGACACCGCCGGCTGCTGCAACGGCACCTGCACGCACGTCTGGAACTACGCCCAGTCGATGCCGCACCTCTTCGCCGATCTCGAACGGGGGTTGCGCGAAACGGAGTTCTTCGTGAGCCAGGACGAGCGTGGGCACCAGGCTTTCCGCACGCGCCTGCCGATCAGCCCCACGAAACACAATTTCCACGCGGCGGCGGACGGACAGTTGGGCGGCATCATGAAGGTGCACCGCGAATGGCGCATCAGCGGCGACACTGCCTGGCTGCGCAAGATGTGGCCCAGGGTGAAGCAGAGTCTCGACTACTGCATCGCCACCTGGGATCCGGACCACACCGGCACCCTGGTCGAGCCGCACCACAATACCTACGACATCGAGTTCTGGGGCGCCGACGGCATGTGCACGAGTTTCTACCTGGGTGCCTTGCAGGCGGCCGTGCGCATGGGCGCGGCCTGCGGCGAGGAGGTTCCGCTGTATCGCGAGTTGCTGGCGTCGGGCCTTAAGGCCATGGGAACCAGACTGTGGAACGGTCATTACTTTTACCAGCGCGTGCAGTGGGAAGGCTTGCGGGCCGGAGATCCGACCGAAATGAAGAGCGCGGTGGGCGTTTATTCCCCGGAAGCCAGGGCCATCCTGCAGCAGGAAGGGCCCAAGTACCAGTATGGCACGGGCTGCCTGGCGGACGGCGTGCTGGGCGACTGGCTCTCGCGCGTCTGCGGCGTCGGGGGAGTGCTCGACGCGTCCAAGGTGAACAAGCACATCAGCGCCGTGTTCGAGCACAACTTCAAACCCAGCCTCGCCGACCACGCCAACCCGCAGCGTCCCGGCTTCGCCTTCGGGTCCGAAGGCGGACTGATACTCTGCACCTGGCCCAAGGGCCGCAAGCCCGCGTTGCCCTTCCCCTACAGCGATGAGGTCTGGACCGGCATCGAGTATCAGGTCGCGGCCCACCTGATCATGATGGGGCGCCTGGGCGAGGGGCTGAGCATCGTCAAGGCGGTGCGCGACCGTTACGACGGCCGATCCCGCAACCCGTTCAACGAGTACGAGTGCGGGCACTGGTACGCCCGCGCCATGTCGTCCTACAGCCTGCTCCAGGCCTTGAGCGGCGCGCGTTACGATGCCGTCGAGAAGACGCTCTATCTCAAGCCGGCGGTGAAGGGCAACTTCAGGGCCTTCATCAGCACGGCGACGGGTTTCGGCACGGTCGGCGTCAAGCGCGGCAAGCCGTATCTCAAGGTGGTTTCCGGCCGCATTGACGTGGCGCGCATCGAGCTGCAGTGATCTCCTCCATGAAATTGGCGCGCTTGTGCGGCGTGTCGCAGGGCACGGTAGACCGCGCGCTGCACAACCGCGCCGGCATCAGCGCGGCGACACGCCAGCGCGTGCTCGCGGCGGCGCAACGGCACGGCTATCGCCCGCACCCCGCGGCCAGCGAACTGCTGCGCGGCCAGAGCTGTCTGGCGGGCGCCGTGCTCCCGGCGGGCGGAGGCGTGTTCTTCCTGGATCTGATCGAGGCCATCAGGCGGGCGCTGCGCGCCACCGGATGGCGTCTGCTCGTCAGCCTGGCGGATGGCGAGACGGAGTTCCGCGACGCTGTCGCGGACTTCGCCGCGCGGCGCGTGCGCGGACTGGTGGTAGTGCCGCCGCGCGACGGCTTTCCGCTCGATCCTCGCGAAACCGGCGGGTTGCCGGTCGTGTCGCTGCTCGGCCCCTGCGAGGGCGTCAATACGCACTGGATTACGCCGGACGAGACGGCCGCCGGGCGACAGGCGACATCCTACCTGTGGCGGCAGGGACACCGTCGCATCCTGCACTTCACCTATGCGCGCGACGCCTACGCCATCCGCGCCCGCGCCGACGGCTATGCCGACTGCATGCGGCGCCATGGCGCCCAGGTCCAGGTGCATCGCGGCAGCGGACTGGCCGATGCCGTGCGACGGCATGGCGCCACCGCCATCTTCTGCCACAACGACTGGCTCGCGCTGACCGCCATGCGCCGCCTCAGCCGCGCCGGACTGCGCGTGCCTGAGGATGTCTCGGTGCTGGGCGTGGACGACACGCCCACCTTTCGCGAGCTGTGCGGCGAAATCACGACACTGCAATATCCGCTGCCCGCCGTCGCCGAGGCTTGCCGCGCCGTGTTGGCGGGCAGGCCGCCACGCCAGCCGCGGGACGTGGGCCGTTTCACGCTGGTCGCGCGGCAGACGGTGGTGCCAGTTAGCGCTGAACTTGAAGGAAAGAGCCTCTACTGAGGAGACGGAATTGCCTTCGACATTCTGCGGTTCGATATTCGGCAATCTGCGGTTCGATTGGGTTCCCCCTAGCACGAACCGCAGATTGACGAATAATGATTTCAGAATCATGAAGGAAAGAGCCTCGACTGAGGCGACGGAATTGCCTTCGACATTCTGCGGTTCGATATTCGGCAATCTGCGGTTCGATTGGGCCGTGGGTTTCCCCGAGTAAGAGCTGCGGATTGACTGTCCACACGGGATGGCATAGCTTCTGCGTGCCGTCATTGACCAAGACATCGATCCTCATATGAAACGACAATTCAAGATTCTGGGCATGGGTATTGACGTGGCCAGGCGCCTGGAACGCCCGGAAACGCTCCAACGCGCCGTCGAGGATCTGGGCGACCGCGGCTTCAACCTGTGCATGCTCTACCTGGAGGATGCCTACGTCTACAGGCGCCATCCGGCAATCGGACGTCCGCATGCCTATACGGCTCAGCAGATGCAGCGCTTACAGCGCCTGTGCGCGGCGCAGGGCATGGAGTTGGCGCCCTGCATTCCCACCCTCGGCCATGCGGGCTATATCACCGGCAAACCCGGTTATGCCTCCTACGACGAGGGCCGCGGCACCGACCAGCTTTGCGACACTCTGTCGCCTGCCTTCCCCGAGACCTACACCTTGATTGGCGAACTGCTGGCCGACTGGTGCGAACATGTTCCCGGCCAGTACCTCCACGTGGGTCTGGACGAAAGCCCCGCCATGGGAGCCTGGTGCGCGCGCCAGGGACAGCCCGTTGACCACGTCCGCATGTTCGCCGGCCACTGCAACCGCGTGAACGCCATCGTGAAGAGCCTCGGCCGCCGCATGCTGATGTGGGGCGACATGCTCTACTACTTCCCCGAAGCCATCCCGCTGTTGGACAAGGACATCATCGTCAACGACTGGTACTACTACGCCTTCCCGCGCACGCCGCGCGTCGAGGCCTTCAACTTCGCGGACACCGACCTGACCGGCGCACTGGTCAAGGCGGGCATCGAGGTGTGGGGCGTGCCATCGGTCTGGCCGAACCTGCCGATCGGCGACATCGCCGAACGCTGGCAGAATGTCGCGGACTGGGAACGTTATGGCAGGGAACGCGGCGCCACCGGTCTGCTGATCTCCGACTGGGAGAATTCCTATGGCTTCTGCGCCATCAGCAACCTGCAAATACGCGCCTTTGGCCGCTTGCTGACCGGCGGCGCGGAGGGCAACAACGCTACACTCGCGGACGCGCTTGGCGCGGAGCTGGCGGAAATCACGGGCGTCCCCGGGCACGCCCGCCGGGCGGCGGAGTTGCTGGAACTGGGGCGGCACCACATCACGGGCCATGCCGACAGGCAGTGCCTGGTCAAACCGCTGGCGACGCTCGCGTCGCCGGGCCGCGAAGCGCTCGCAATCAGCCGTTACGCGGCTGTCCGGAACCTGCTACCCGGACTTGACGCGGCCGCGGCCGTCGGCGCTCCCGCACGCGGCGCCGAATTGCTGAACGCGCTGCAACTGGCCCAACGCCTGTTGACGCTGGCGTGGAAACTGCAGGCCGTCCTGCCGGGGCTCTACCGGCGTCTGCTGCGCGTCGCCGCCGGCGATAACGGCGACGGCACGCCGGCCGCGGAGTGGCGCGCGCTGGCCGACGAGGCCGAGCGTTTCGGACAGGATTACCAGGCCTACTGGGACACCGTGCGCTTTGCCGATGACCCGCATGGCGTGGCCGCGTGGTCTCCTCGCACCGCGCAAACCCTGCGGCAATGGGCGGAAGCACTGGAAACGCGGCCTGTCAGCGAGCACCCGCTGCTTACCGAAGCTCGTCTCGAATGCACGCTGCACTGCCGGCACCCGGCGCTGCCGGTCGCGCGCATCGTCGCGCGGTGGGACGATGGCGTCGAACAGACGGCTGGTTGCGCGATGATCGCGTTTGCGTCCGCCTACGCCTGCCCCGACAAGTCCTGGGCGGAGTACCCGGTGGTGATCCTGCAAAGGGCCGAACCGCCGGCCGAGATCCGCGTCGTTTCCGTCTGCTACGGCGAAGTCGGCGTCGGGGAGGTGCAGGTGGTCCTGCATGGGCAACGGCATGTCTACCGGCGCATCTCCACCAGCGGCCGCCATGTTTCCATCGAGGGTGACGTCGTCTGGCTGGGACCGCGCGCGGCCACGCCCGCCGACCCCACCTCGCGTCCGGATGCGGACGCGGCGGTTTTCGCGCTCACCGCCGGGGTGCGTCCGTGAGGTTCCGATCCGGATATGTCCGATTGTTCCGATAACGCCTCCGCCACGGCACTACGCGCGACCTTTACGGTGCTCGATTTCGAGACCACCGGCAGCGTGGCCGGGTGGCCGGTGGAACCTTGGCAGATCGGCATGGTCGAGGTGCGCGAAGGGCGTTTGACGGGCAAGCGCTTCGAGAGTCTGTTGCACGTCGAACGCGATCGGCCCTTCAATCCGCACGCGCCCGGCCGTCACGCGCGTCTGCGCCACGAGTTGGCCGTGGCGCCGACGCTGGGCGAACTCTGGACGCAATTGACGCCATGGCTGCTGGACCGCCCGCTGGTGGCGCACAACATCGGCACCGAGCGCGGTCTGCTGCGTCGGGCCGCGCCGTTGCACCGGTTGGGGCCTTGGGTGGATACACTGCGACTGGTACGGCGGAGCCATCCGCATCTGGCGTCGGCCGCGCTTGACAATGCGATCGCGCACCTGGGGTTGCTGCCGCGCGTGCAGGCCGCCGCTCCCGGCCGCGCGCCGCACGACGCGTTGTATGACGCCACTGCCTGCGCCCTGCTGTTGTTGCACTATCTGGCGCTGCCCGGTTGGGAATCGGTAACCCTGCAGGCGCTGCGCGATCTGAGGTGACAGGGATTCAGGGCAGAGGTGCGGCTCTGGCCCAGATCGAAGGCCGCCCACATCAGCTTCTTGTTGCCAGTTCTGAAGGTCCCGGCGCGCGTCTGTTCCGGAAGCGCCGTTTGTACTTCCCGCCATTCTCTTCGTCGCAACACCACCATGCCGCGTCGCTGACACTGAACGGCCGTATACAATTCATTCGTCGTGTCCACGCGCAAACCGCGTCCGCCCGTGTGGTAGGCCAGGGTCTCGCCATGCATGCGGAAGATCAGCAGCGGCCGGCCGGCGGGCAGATACCGACGGGCCGCCGCCATCAGTGCCACTGGTGTCTTGACGGGATCGAGCAGCGGCATCACCCAGGTTCCGGCCGCCGCTAGCAGCGCCACCCAGAGGACGGCGCAGGCCGGCAGCAGT
>JAQULY010000150.1 GCA_028718445.1 Kiritimatiellia bacterium | reverse complement strand
GCTGGGGCAGCAACCGCCGGAGCGGGTGCTGCCGGCGCTTCCACCACTTCAGCCGCCGGCGCAGCGGGTGCGGCCTCCTGTGCCATCGCCGCACCAAAGCCGCCTACGATCAACACCCCCCACAAAACCGTCCAAACACCCATGACCGCATGCTGGCGAAGCCTAATTCTCCGCTCTGGACCGTTCAGTGCTTGCATCGTTTTTTCTCCGTTCTGTATGTCTAATCGGCAGACGGCTGCCGTTTCTCATTATTGAGATCATTTCTGGGGCGGGCCGAAGTACACTTCTTCATACTTCATCTTGTCGGAGTCGCGCGCGATCTCCAAGATTCGCCACTTATACTGCATGTTTTTGTGCAGAATCGAGACCATATCGCCCACTTGCACCAGTTTTCCGTTGAGCAGGCATGTGCGTGCACCGCTCCTGCTCTCGGCATAACCAGTGACAATAAGCAATTTCCGAGCCGACGGCCAGTCAGCCACCGGTTTCGGCGCTACCGGCGCAATCGGCGCCGCCGTTTGCCTGGGGATATCTATCTTTGGCGGCGGTTTCTCGGATGCAGGTTGGTATCCGACAGGCCAGAAAGGATCGCGCCAGGCTGATTCCGCGCGCGTAAAGCGCACACTCGAGAACACCAGCACACAGATCGCAATGTGAATTACACGTATCAAACAAATGCCCTCCTCTTGGCAACCTCCCGTCACTCGCCGGTTCCGGCAACGCCTTGCGTAAGGCAACAGTGCCAAGATCGTTAGCAATTACAATAGGAGCAATAAGCCCATGAGCGCAAGCAGATTCGTTCGTCAGATTTGACCCAGTCTGGTCAAGCCCACCAGTTCCATCAAATCATTCTGAACCCAATCTCCTCAACCATGCGCCTCTGCGTCTCGGTGGCATGCTTCAGCGTCACGCTGGTGGCAGCGAACTCGCGCCGCATCGGGTACTCGCGACGCTGCCGGTCAAAGGCCTTGGCCCGCGCTGCGGCGTCACCGACAGCGCCGGCGCGCATGACGGTATCGTCAGCGACGATATCGTATGTTGAGTTTACGAGCATCCTCAGCAGGTCCTCGGTACGCATGCCGGCGGCATCCACCTCGAGCGACGGCACCGGCGCGGGCGGCATGTTGGGCGCGTAGGTGGCCGGCACGCCCAGCGTCGCGCAGGCGGCGCGGTATACCTGCATGGTACCGTTGACCTTGCCCTCGTAGGAATGCCCGGCGATATGGGGCGTGCCCAGATCGACGCGCGCCAGCAGCTCGGTCGGATAGGCGGGCTCCGGATCCCAGGTGTCGAGCACCGTGCGGGCCGGCACCCCGCGCTCGAGCGCGGCCAGCCAGGCCGCGCCATCCAACACGGGGCCGCGCGCGGCATTGATTAGCATGGAGCCTGGACGCATCAGCGCCAGGCGTGAGGCATCCAGCATGCGCCAGGTCGGGTCAGTGCCGCAACGCGTCAACGGCACATGCATGGTCACCACGTCGGCCTCGGCCAGCAGGCGCTCGAAAGTGACGAAGGACCGCGCTTCGGTATCGGCAGGATCGCGTTGACGCGGCGGATCGCAGACAATCACGCGCATGCCCAACGCCCTGCCCTTGGCGCACACTCGCCGCCCCACGTGTCCAGCGCCGACCACTCCCAAGGTGCGACCGGCAAGCTGGCAACCGTGCCGTCCGCCGAGGCAGAGCAACGCCGCCGTGACATACTGAGCCACACTCTCGGCGTTGCAGCCGGGCGCTCCGCACCACGGGATGCCGGCCTGCTTCAGCCAGGCGGCATCAATATGATCGGTGCCGATGACGCCGGATCCATAGAAACGCAGACGGCTATCGGCCAGCAGTTCGCGATCGACGCGCGTGGTCGAACGCGTGATCAGCAAGTCGGCGCCGCGCAGATGCGCGCGCCGAATCTCGCGTCCGTCCAGCGCCAGTACCTCACCCAGCGTGCCAAACGCCTCCCGGACAAAGGGCATGTTGGCGTCACAAACGATCTTTAGTGGACGTGACATGACGGATACTCACCATACTTCCCGGTGCACGGCGTCTTCGCGGAAGCGCGTACGCGCTGGGGGATGTTCCATGGGATGGCCGATGGCGACACCCGCCACGGGCGTAATCGCGGGCGGGATGCCGAAAAGCTTGCGTACCTCTGCGACCCGCACCGGATCGGGGTGAATCCCTAACCAGCACGCTCCCAGCCCAAGCATCGAGGCCGCCAGCAACAGGTTCTCGGTCGCGGCGCTGCAGTCCTGCAGCATGTAGGAAAGCTGGTGGCGATGCGCGCGCTGTTGATCGCCGCAGACCACGATGCCCACCTGCGCTTCGGCCACCATGGCGCCGCGGGGCAGCAGTTCCGCCAAGCGCACCAGCATGCCTGGACTGCGCACCACCAGGAAACACCAGGGATCGGCGGCGGCCGCCGACGGCGCCGCCATCGCGGCCTTGAGCAGCGTGCGCACCGCCTCATCGTCCACGGGATCGCGCGTGTATGTCCGCACGCTGCGACGGGCCAGGATCTTCAGCACATCAGCATTCACTCCCGCGCTCCTCGTGTCCGGCGCTGCCGCGCGCGGCCCGCAACGCCGCCAGTCTCGCCGCCGGCACCGTGTAACTCTTGCCGCACATGTGACAGTGAATTTCCGCCGGCCGCCCCGCGGCGGCCATCTCCTCGAATTCCTCGGGGGACAGCGCCGACAACGTCGTCTCGGCGCGCGCGGCGGAACAGCGGCAGGCGAAACGCAGCGGCCGCGGCATCTCCATGCGAACGTCTCTCAGCCCCAATTCCTCGAACAGTGCGCTCACGCCCGGCGCCGCCTCCAGCGCCTCCAGCAACGAACCATCGTCGGCACGCCGGCGCAGTCGGTCATATTCGCGGCGGTGACCATCCTTCGGGCACTCAATCAACAGTGCGCGCGCCAGATCAATATACCCTTCGTAGGTCGTGGCCGAAAGCGCCACGAAGACCTGACGCTGCAGTGAGTCGGCGTAATAGCGCTCAATGGTGGCTGCCACCGTGGCCGGCCGCACCTCCAGACTGGCGTAGGACACGATCCGTCCGGGCACCGAACGAATGACCTGCACCTCGGCGCGATCGCCAAGCGCCGGCGCCGTCACGACTTCTTCCTGATCGTCGAGTTCGTTCAGCACCTTCATGTGCGGATAACCACGCAGACCGCCATCCCTGGCCGTCTCCACCAGCACACCTTCCACCGGACCGCTGACGCGCATGCGCAGCGAAAGGGACTCGTCGGCCTCCGTCAGTTCGCTGCCCAACAACGCGACGCCGCCCAGCGCCTCCGCCAACACCAGCCCAGCGGCCGGCCCGCACAGGTGACTCAACCCAAGCGCCCGGGCGCTGTCGCAGACATCCGCATGCACCCAGCGCAGACGCCGCGAAGCGCAGGTGCCAAGATGCAGCAGGTCGGATGACTTCGGCACGATCATGGCGCACCATGTCCGGCGCCGGCTGACGGCGCAGGGCCGATCGCCTGTTCATCCAGCGCGCGTTTGAACCGCTGCCGCAGGTCTGAGAGTTGCTGGTGCTGCCTGCCAAGCGCCCAGAGCGCAAACTGCCACTTAGTCTTGAAACCGAACACCGGGCGCACGTCAGGATCGAACAGATCGAACTGCTCCTTCCTGCAGGTGTAGTTCCAGTGCAGTTCGCGGGTCGAAGCCGCAAAGCCGTCAAGGAAGCGGTCGGCCACCTCGGCCAGAGTCACGGCCGAGGCGTATTCCCCGTGGAAGGCGGACATCGTGCGCGCGAAGGCGTGCATGTAGAAATCGAAGCACCGGTTCAGATTCTTCTCGGTCCATTCCAGATGCGGCCAGCCCAGCGTGCCGCGCACCGAACAAAGTCGAACGCGCAACGGCATCTCGCGCATGCGTTGCACGTCGTAGCCGAACTCGATCACCTCCTTGCCCTCGCCGAACTGCACCGAGTCGTTCTCCGGGATGTATTTCTTGACGGCCAGGTTCTGCGCCGCGGCATTGCCCATGAGTGCGGCCACGATCAGGATGGCTTCGGGGTCGTCAGCCACGCCCTGCAGCTCCTCGGTATTCTGCAGCCTGCTCCTGGCGATGGTGCCGAAGGCGTATCCGGGATAGCGCTGGCGTATGAAATAGTGCACTTCGCCGGCCAGCCGGTCATGCCGCGCCAGCAGGTGGTGATCGCCGTAGGCTACCCCCAGGTTCTGAAACGCCTGCACGCGCGCCAGCATGTAGTTCGCGTAACCGGTACCGTGGTGGGCGAGGCGCTTCTCGATCAGGCGCAGGCAGACCGGCCGCCGGTTGGTCTTGAAGACGATTTCGCGCGTGGGGCCCCGTCCCAGCGGCGTGGGCGCATCCAGCCGCAGCTCGTATACGTTGATGTACTCGAGACTCTCGCCATGGCTGAGCAGTTGCGGCACATAGTCCAGAATCGCCCGCGTGCGGGCATCGGCGCCCGGCTGAATCTCGGCCTTGCCGCCGCGATAGGTCGCGCCCGGCAGCGCCGTCTTGCGGTCATCGAATGCCGGCATGACCTGGTCGGGACTGCCGAAGTAGACTTCGCCTGTCAGGTGCTTGTACATGCTGCCGACAAACACGTCGCTACGCTCGTCGGCCAACTCGGGTTGCTCCAACACGCGCAGGAACGCCGCCTGCAACTGCCTGAGCCGCTCGATGCACGCCGCCTGATCGCAGGCATCATGGAGAATATCCGCATATAGCCGCTCAAGCTCAGGCACCAGTGTCTCCAGCGACTGCGTGCCGCGCACGCCAAAGAACTCGATTTCGTGGTGACCGTGGAACTTCGGCGTGCGCACTGGCGCGTCGCGCGTCTCGCCGACGGCTCCCGCCAGTTCCTCCATCGCCACCAGGAGAGCCGGGTAGTCGCTCTGCGCCCACTCCACCAGTCGGGAAAATTCCGCATAGCTCAGCAGGTGCACGCCCTTGACGCTGTGATAATAGGTCAGCCGGCTGTGAATTCGCGCGCGGCTGGCCCTGAGCGCCAGGTCCATTTCCTCGCGCGTCCAGGCCAGCGGCTTGATGCGCCACTCCTGCCCGAGACGGCGGTAGTAATCCAGGGTCGCATCGACGCGGTCCGCCACCACGACGCTGGCGAGCGGCCAGCCCAGCCCGCGCAGCCATTCGTCGGCCTGCACCACCATGCGCGTGGGCACGTCGCGTTGCGATATCTCCAACGTCGTTCCCACGATGTTGCAGCAGACGATGCCATGCGTCAGCACCTCGCCGCGCAGCCGCTTCGGCACGCGCCCCAGATGCCAGAAATCGCCGCGCAACAACGGCATGGCCGCCACGCTGTGGTTGCCGGACGAGACCGTGAGAACGTATCCTTCGGTCCCCGGCGCGAGCTGATGCTTGGGCACAATCAGCACCGGCGCGCGCCGCGGACGCGTCTTCCAGACGTCCCGCTCGAACACAAACGTGTCGCTGCCCCAATCGTAGGCCACAAAACTGTTGGCGTGCCCCGCGGCGGCCGCCAAGGTAATCTGGCCCGCCTTGCGCCGGCCCTCGCGTCTGACACGATTGATGAATTTGTAGGGAAACTCAGTCATTTGCAGCCGCCCCGCCTGTCGGAGCACAGTCACGGCCCAGGTTCTAGCCTGGCGGATTGGCAATCGGATTTATAGCACATGCGCGGGCAGCTTGGCGATAGTCGCGGCGGCGGCTCTTCGCGGCGATTCGCATTCCTCGCATTCCGTCAGCGTTCCCATGCGAGACGATAGACGCCCTTCGTCGTGTTCGTCACTGTCGACGCGTGTTGCTCGATCGCTGGAGGAAGCGCGATGGCGGGAGACTGAGATCTGTCGGCAGACGTATTCGTCTGCCCGGTGTGCGTCACGTCGAGTGAAGGCCACGCCTTCATCAGTTCTTGAATCACCGGCGCGGCAACTGCATCACGATCCAACTGTGAACGGCTTGCCTGCGCATCCCGATTCTGTTTGGACCACGTCGAGTAACGATCCTTGATTCGTTGCAGAGCTTGTCGTGTCGAGGCGGCCCAAACGGCTTCCTTCTGCAATCCAGAGCTCTCGTACAACCGCTCCAGGAGGCCAAGCCACACGTCCTCGAGGTGCAGTACGTCCACTAGGAACGGCCAAGCCATGGGCCGCAGGCGTCTGAAGCGTTCAAGCGTTCCCAGAACTGCGTGGCAGGCATCCGTGGCCTCCCGTGTCTTGCCCTGCCGTTCGTAGTCCCCTTCCAGCACCGACGTCTTGTGCAAGAGCCTGCTCATAACGAAGTTCCGTTCGCCATATTGCATATCCCCCAACAGGCACACGCGTTGCCGCAACGGTACGTCTTCACCGGTCTCACGCAGGACAGGAGGCATGTATGGCGTGAATCGCTTCTTGCTGTTCGCTTCTCTCATCTCGGCAAGAGCTTCCGCGGCCAGCGACGCGTTGGTGATGGCGTAGACCACGGAATCAGCGTCAATGCGTTCATAGGTTCCGGCCATCTCGTAGAGGACAGCGGCGAACTCGTAGTGGAACAATGCCTCATCCGGGGTCTGTTTGGTCACCAGCCGCAGTTCGTCGAACGCCTGGCGGTATTCCTGCTGACTCATGTAGACCCGGCTGAGTGCCAGTCTCAGAAAGCTGTCGTGCGGAGACAGTTCGATGGCTTTCCGGTATTCCGTCACGGCCTTCCCAACCAGAACGGAGACGGGAACCGATTGTCCGTTGACTCGAAGCGGTACTATCGGATTATCGAAGGATCTCGTGTAGGCATAGGCAAGCGACTCATGGAAGACGGGACTGTCCGGTTGAAGAGCCAGAGCTTGCTCAAATGCCGTGACGGCGGCCGACAGATATCCCTTCCGCTCTTCGCGAACCTTCTGCCACTCGACTTGATACAGTTCCGGTTCCTCGACAGCCCTATGACCCGCGTAGCGCTCCGGTCTCTCCGCTTCGTCCGTGATCGCCGTCATCGTGACCGCGGCCAGATGGCCCCACCCATTTCGGTAGTGCTCCAGGGCGACGGAGTTGGTTTTGGCCGAAGTGGTCTCACGGGACGCAACTTCTGCTGACGGAACCCCTTCCCGCCCTGAGGCCGCCTTGACCCGTGCTGGTATTACCCCCAATGCCGCCACTGCCGCTGCCACGAGCACGACGGCCATGGCTGGAACCCAACCGCTGTGTGTGTGCCCGTCTGCATCGCTCTTGGCCAACCGCTGAATGCGCGAGCAGAGACTCCCGCCGCTGGCCGTCATGGCCAGGCCCGGCCCGGCGCGCAGTTCCTCCATCGTGGCCAGCGCGCTCGCGTACTGCGCCCGGTCGCCGGTCAGCCCCGCCGCCACGTCGTCGCAGCAGTTTTCACGTTCGATACGAATGCGTCGCGAGACCCACCAGACTGCCGGATGATAAAAGCCGAGGATCTCGATCGCCGTCTGTAACATGTTGACTAGGTAGTCACACCGCCTGAAATGCGTCAACTCGTGAGCGAGGAGGGATTCCAGTTGCCCCGCGCTGAGGCCGGTCAAGGCGCTCGCGGGAAGCAGGATGACAGGCTTGAGCCAGCCCACGACTGCCGGCGCCGGCACGAAAGCCGACTGGAAGACAGCCACGGCCTGACGGACGCGAAGCGCACCCGCCAACGCGTACACTCTCCGGCTCAGGGCATCCGCGACCGGCGTGATCGTCCGGCGCTTCAACCGCTGCAACTGTGCCCAGCCGCCAAGGTGCCACAGGCTCAGCCCACAGACACCGATCAACCATATGAACACCAGATACGGCAACACGCCCGGCATCAGCGCCTCCGCTCTGACCGCCAAACGCCGGAACCAAGGCGTCTGGAGCGGCTCGGGCACAGGAATGAGAGCCACCGGCGTGTCCGCAGTCTCCAAGGGAGGAACGATCATAGGCGTGTCGCCAGTGGGCAGGGCGACCGGTTGTTGAAGAATCCGCGGATGCGGCGCCGTGACGGGCTGCTCGCGCGCACGCACAAGCCGTAAAGTGACGATCGGCAACGCCACAATCAGAACCAGAGCGGCGCACGCCGCCAGATAGCGCGCGTTCGCCGACACCTTGCGCATCAGTCTGAGCGCCACGGCCAGAACGATGGCCACGATTGCAGCTTGCCAGAGCGAATGCACAAGAGCCCAGCCGACTCTCTGGACAGAGGCATAGCCGAACAGGAAGTCGAGTGCGTTCATTTCCGCTCCCTCCCCATCCCGGCGATCAGTTTGCGGATCTTGGCCAGTTCTTCGGACGAAACCTTTCGCGCGGACAGAGCGCGCATAACCAGCTTTTCCGCCGATCCCGAGAACGCCTTGTCCAACAAGCGGTCGACCAGTTGGGTCTGCGCGCGCGCTTCGCTGATGGCAGGCCGATAGACGTGCCTGAAGCCGGAATCGTCGCGTTCGAGAAGCCCCTTCTCGAACATGATCTGCATGAACTTGAGCGTCGTGGTATAGCCCGTGACCTTGTCCTCGTTGAGGACATCGTTGACCTCGCGGACTGTGCTGGGCCCCCGGTCCCAGAGCGCTCGCAGAACCGCCAGTTCCGCATCCGTGGGTTGGGGAAAGCTCCTTCCGGCCATGACTCACTCCTTTTTTGAGGGTGCTTCATCTCCGTCATATATATACGAACGCCTTCGTAGTGTCAAGCCTGAAAGTACGAAATGTGTCGTAGAGGCGGCTGGCTTCGGACGGCGAGTCCAACGCCCCTTTCGCGTTCTTTTGAGTTTTTCGCAGGGGCTTTGTCCCCGTTGCCGATGATTGCCCACCAAACACGCGAAAAAGCACGAAATGCTCTTCACACCTTTCGCGTTCTTTCGTGGGCGATCTATCCCCAGCACCGATGATTGCCCACCAAATACGCGAAAAAGCACGAAATGCTTTTCACACCTTTCGCGTTCTTTCGCGTATTTCGTGGGCGCTCTATCCCCAGCACCGATGATTGCCCATCAAATACGCGAAAAAGCGCGAAACGGTGTCTATTGGCTTCTCCGATTTCGCCGGAGAACGAGTTGGCGGAACAACTGCATCCGCCGCGGGATTGCGGCGACGGAACCGAGCGGCTAGAATGCAGCCGACTTAAGAAGGAAGGAGTCCCATGCACAAGAAGATTTACCTGAGCGGGCCGATCATGGACGAGCACCCGGCGGCGGCGGCCACGTGGCGCGAACGCGCCCGGCGGGCGCTGTCGGATGCCTTCGTGCTGCTCGATCCGATGCGGCGCAATTTCAAGGACCGCGAAGTGGACAGCGCCAACGAGATCGTCGAGTTCGACCTGCAGGACGTGCGCGACGCCGACATCCTGCTGGTCAACTACTGCAAACCCTCCATCGGCACCGCCATGGAAGTCTTCTTCGCCGCGCACGATCTCGGCAAGTTCATCGTGGCCTTCTCGCCGTTCTCCTTCAAGGACTGCTCGCCCTGGATGGTGCGCTACTGTACCAAGATTCTGCCGTCGCTGGACGACGCGGTGGCCTACATCCGCGAGAACTTCATCCACCGTCACGTGGCGTGAACCGGCTCAGATGCGCTGCAGGGCGTTGCGCATGGGCCGACGTTCCTCGGATCCGACGCGCAGGCCGATGTTGATTAACAACCCCACGGCCATCAGCGAGGCAATCATGCTCGATCCGCCGTAGCTGATGAACGGCAGCGCCAGCCCCTTGGTGGGCAGCCGGCCGGTGACCACGCCGATGTTGAAGCCCTCGGCAAAGATCAGCAGCACGGTCAGTCCCAGCGCCATCAGGCGCCCGAACCGGTCCTCGGCCCGCAGGGCGATCATCACGCCCAGCACCAGGATCGCGGTGAACAGCAGCACTACCCCCAGCGTCGCCACCAGGCCGAACTCCTCGCCGGCGATGGCGAAGATGAAGTCGGTATGCGCTTCCGGCAGGTAATGGTACTTCTGGATGCTCTTGTTCAGTCCCACACCCCACGGCCCACCCGCCATGAAGGCTTGAATGGACTGGGTCAACTGATGCGCCTCCTCCGCCACGGTCTCGCGTCCCATCAGCATGTCGAAAAAGGCATACAGGCGCGGCCGCCGCACGGGATCGAACCAGAGCAGGGCGGTGAAGGCGGCCAGTCCGCCAAAGCCGCCCGCGATCAGGTAGGGCCAGCGCGTGCCGGCCGCCAGCAAGATGGCGATACCTACCACACCGGTGACAAGCGCCGCGCCAAAGTCCGGCTCGAGCAGCAGCAATCCCACTACCACGGCCAGCACCAGTCCTGGCACCGCGGCTCCGCGCCAGAAGGAGTGCACGCGCGGCCCGATACGGTCGAACCACGCCGCCAGGAAGACGATCGCGCCCAGTTTGGCGAATTCGCTCGGCTGCAAACCCAACTGCCCGAATCGGACCCAGCGGTAACTGCCGTTGGTCTTGTCGAAAGCAAAGACCGCCAGCAGTCCCAACAGGATCAGCACGGCCACCACCGTCAAACCGGCGGTATTGCGCCAGACGCGGTAGTCCACGTATGCGGCCAGACAGCCGAGCGCCAAACCGGCTACAAGCCAGATGGCCTGGCGCTCAAGGTAGAAGTTGGGATTGCGTCCCTGAACACAACTGGCGCTGTAGAGCAGGACGACGCCGAAAGCCAGCAGCAACACCAGTGCGCACAACAGTGCCGTGACGGTACGGCGCATGTCTCCTCGTTACATCAAGGCGCGGGAGCCGGCGGAATCTTCAGCACGGTACCCTCGGTCAATTCGGAACCGGTCAGATTGTTCAGCGCCTTGATGTCGGTCGGGCTGACGCCCCAGCGAATGGCGACGGCATACACGTCCTCACCCGCCTTGACCGTGTGCGTCTGGTAATTGACGCCGCCCGCCGGAGCGGCCGGCACAGGCGCCGCGGGAGCAGGCGCGGGAGCCACGGCGGGGGCGGCAGGCGCCACCGGCGCCGGGGCCGGAGCCGGCGGCACAACGGCGGCAGGCGTGTCGGCCGGAGGCGGC
>JAQULY010000149.1 GCA_028718445.1 Kiritimatiellia bacterium | reverse complement strand
CGTCCTGCGCGCCCCCGATCGCCGCGCAATAATCGTTGGTCAGGACATGGCCGACCGGTTCCGGCAGGTTCACGAGCGTCGGGACATTCTCGATGCCGCCGCCCAGGATCGTGACATCCGGCGGCGGTTCCGGCCGCACGGTGCCGAACCCGCGCCACAGCGAAAACTCCACCGCGGCGTTCGCGGCCAGCACTTCGCGCCGCGGCCCCGGCAGATTGTAGATCTTGACGTCGTCGAAACAGATGTCCGTGTTCCACGCCATCAGGCCCACGCTCACGCCCATCGGGCCGCTGATCTCTTCGCCGGTGCGTGAATATTCCGGATCCTTCACAGCATAGAGACGCTGCCCATCGACAAACATCTCCAACAGATCGTCCTGCTTCTGGATCACAACCCGTTGCCGGACCCCGGCCCGCGGCAACATGGTCGTGTCGGCCGCCACCAGGGGCTTTCCTTCCCGATAGATCCGGTTGTACCGACTGTTGCCGCCGCCGATCTGAAAGAGATAGACCACCTTGTACACGAAGTTGGGAAGCGGCAAGGCCATAATGGCGCCGCGGTCCCCCACGTTCGTCGACCACGTCGTATATTCAAGCCGGAAGTTGATGCCCGCGGCCCGGTCGCACAACAGCTCGCCGGGAGTGCCGCTGCCGCACAGGTAACCGTTGCCCGACTCGTCATGCCGCGTTTCCCAGCTCCCCTTGACGCTGGTCCATCGCATCTGCTTGCGCGCTTCGGCATCGATGTTCCCCGCAGCGTAGGCCTCCAGAACGGATCGGTTGAAGTCGTCCTCGAAGAGCAGCGTTGCCCCTTCGGGCAGGGGGACCGCGGCGGTCGCGATCGCCTCCGTCATCCGCAGGTGCGCGGCGACAAGCAGGATCAGACCGAGGCCTGAGCGCGGCAAATGATGCGCCTTAATCATGCCAGAAGGTTTCCGGGGGTTGGTTGTGTCGGCTTAACGGACAATCTTCTACCGCACCAGCAAGGTCGTTCCCGTGGTCGCGCGGTAGAATCCCACGTAGGAATAGGTCCCATCGCAGGATACGCCCACCCGGTTCCGCATATCCACCGGCAAGCCGACGACATCCCAAACCAGTTTGTCCGCCGCAACCAGGTTGTTCAGCGCATTCGTATGATTACCCCGCCACCGCAGTCCCCAGTAGAACTGGTCCGGTACTTGGCCATTCTTCTCGAAGACCAGGCAGACCTTGCCGCCATCCGCAATCGTCAGTGCGTTGTCATTGTCCTTCAGGATGTCGAGCCCCGAAGAGACACCCTTGAAAACGTTCGTGATGAAGGCATTGGCGTAAACGTTGGCCGCATCGCCGACCATCAGACATCCGCCATCGGCGATCAGCACGCCGTTGCCGACACCCGAGCTGCTGTTGCCCACGTTGAGCGTCACGTTGCTGAACACCGAGCCGATGCCGGTCACCGTAAGCGTGTTGCCGGTGGGAGCGTACGCCGCGTCGGCCCCGACCTCGCATAGCAGCGCCTGCGCCTGAGCTCCGTCCTCGACCCGGAACGTGTTGTGGGCACCACGCGCCCCCAGATACAACGCGGTCGACGCGACGAAGGTACTGCCGGTTCCGTGGACCTGCCCGATATTGTAATAGGAGTTGTCCCTGGGGCCGATTGTGCATTGCTGGCAGGTCAGACGACCACCATCGGCCACCAGAAATGTGTTGCTTTCGCAGTAAGTGTAGGTCCTGTAAGTATCGCCCAGAAAAACGACTTTGGCGCTGAGCAAGGATCCAGCGCCCGTGACCTCAGTCCGGCTCAGGCTGTTGCTGGTATCGTTTGGCCCCAATGCAAAAAGGTTGCCCGCCGTCAGGCATCCGCCGTTTTCAACAAGAATCGTGTTTCGATTGCCAATGGTTACGGTGTCAGCCACCTGGATCACCGAACCGGTTCCCGTTACCTTGTAGACATTGCCGCAGGACGACGGGAGCCAGCCCATCCGCAAGCTTGACCCGGCATAATAACGTCCGCCATCCGCAACGAGCAGCCTCGAATTTTTGCAGTAGATGCCCAGGCCATCCCAGTTTCCCCCCGGCGTGTTCGACCAGCATGAACCCGGCCCGGTCACCGTCGCGTTGACCTGCACCCCATCGGCGGTGTCGTATACATCCGAGCAGACCAGCAGCCCACCGTTCGTGATCGTCAATTGCCCTCCGCCTCCGCCCGGGCCGAACCCCGCACCCGCCCGCCACAGGGATCCGGTGCCGTCGATAATGGCGTAGTTCCGGCAGGAAACATCCGTGCTGTAACCCCACACACCGCTGTATTTTGCCGTGCTGACCACCTTCCCTCCGTTGCGGATGACGAGGCCGTTGGTGTAGGTGTAATAGTACTTGCTCGTGCCAAGCTGCAGAGCGCCCACGCTGGTCCACAGGGACCCTTTGCCGTCCACCACCACCGTGTTCTTGCTCCCGAAGTATCCTGCACCGATTAAGGCCAGTCCGCTGTTATAAAGCGTAGCGCCATTGGAAACAAAAACCGTATTGTAGTCGCCATACGTTGGACTCGTTCCCGCACCTACGTGCAAAACGCCGTTATTGGTCCATGCCGATCCCGCGCCGGTCACTGTCACCACATTGGAATCGCCATTTTCGCCGAATCCCACATAACCGTTGGCGTTCGTGAGCGAGCCGCCACCCTTGATCGTCAACGTATTGCCGGCGGTATCGTTGCCGACGTAGTAGTCGCCGACATGATTGGATGCCACCCCGTCAATCACCACATCCGCGGCTTGCGTAAACGACGCCAGCATCCCCGCCATGAGAACGGCCGGAATGCACCTTGTCTTCTGATGCCAGTTCATCTGTATTCTCCTGTTGCCGATTCGGTGACTAATATCCCAAAAGCCCACTTCTGCTGTACATAGTGTGAACTTATACTATATATCTAATGTGGTGTCAACAGCCATGCGGAGCCGTGAACATAATCTGCAATTAATTGACAGAAAAAGAACATAATGTATACAGTGTCCGTCGCCTCCTCAGGATTGCTCATCAATGCGCATCAAGTCTCGCAAACCCCTTTTTCAGATGGTCAAAGACAAGCTGATCGACGCGATGGTCAACGGGTCTTTGCGCCCTGGCGAGTTTCTGCCATCGCTCCGCCAATTGTGCAAGCAATTCGAAGTGTCGTTGATCACCATTCAGCGGGCTGTCCGCGAACTTCAGGATGAAGACTGGCTCGTGTCGCACCCGCGCCGGGGCGTCGCGGTGGCCGACCCTCTTCCCGGCATCAGCCGTCTGCATGTCGTCAAGAAAGACTTCAACCACGCCAACCCGCCGACGCCCGCATCCGGTCGTCTCCGGCATGATCCGCAGTCGCTGATCTGCATGATCGACGACGAAGCGCTTGTCCCCCTTTTTGAGTGGGCCGGTCGAGAATACGCAGACGCGCTGGGGCACCTCCAGCTTGAAGTCCGGGCCTGTCCGCTGCCCGGCCGGGACGACGGCGAGCGCACGGAGGCCGATATTCTGCTCCTGCCATCCTGCACCCTCAACCGTTTCGCCATGCAGGGAACGATCACACCGGCCGAAGATATTTTCCGGACTCCTGTGCAGACGGCAACCGTCCAACCCGAACTTTTGGCGCTGTCGCGACTCGGAGGCAAACTGTGGGGTATGCCCATCCTGGCGGAGACCTACGCCTTCATGGCCCACGACGATTTCTTCACGCGCACCCAAACCGACCCCGGCCAACTGACCTCGGTGGCTGCGCTGCTGGATGCGCTGGAAAAGACCGCTCCCGGGGCAAACGTGAAAGCAACCGGCCGCGCCTTGTTCGGACTCACGATTCCCGCGTGTTTGTTGCTGACCACGGAAGATGCGTATCCCGGAATTGCGCACCTGCCGGATTTCCTCTCCGCTCCGGCTACGCGGGACCTGCTCGCGCGCATCAAGCGTCTGTCGCAACGGCCGGATATCGACTACCGGCGGTTCGACCAGGAAGGCGTCCTCCGTCTCGATCGTCTGGACTCGGCCTACATGGTTGCCGGCAATCTCTGCCGGGCGGGCAACCTGCGTCAGGCCTACCACGTCCTGCCGATTCCTTGCACGGGAGGGGGGCGGGCCATCGTAGACACGTTCTGCCTGTGCGTCAGCGCCTATTCGTTGCACCCGTTTGAAGCCTGGGAATGGATCGCGCGGCTGACGCAGGGCGAGTTCTTTGCACGATTGACCGAGCAGGGGATGGACCTGCCCGCTTCGTCCGACCCGCGCGACTGGGATGCGTTCGGCAAAGGAGTCGGCCACGCCAACGCCGGGACGCTCCGGGCTCTGCTGAAGCGGCCGTCCGACACCTATGGCATGCACGAGGAGGACGTTGTCGCCTACCTGTGGGAAGTCATTCACCACGAACTGCACCGTTTTCTGACCGACCAGAACGATGATTCGGAGATGCTGCGGCGAGTCGAAGTGAAAACCCGGCGATTTCTACTGCGCAAGTAGACCCGGTCCCGGCCCCGGGTTATGTTTGCCCGCCAAACCGAAACGCTTTTCCATTGATGAACCGACCCACGTGGCCGCTCAACATGTCGCGTTCGAGCTTGAGGCGAACGTTCGGCGTCGTCAACTCCACCGCACGAATGAGTTCCCCGTAGGTGCGGGGAATTTCGCCATCCTCGTAGAAGGTCTCGGTCACGACTAGCCCGGCGACATCTTCGGGACGGTCAAGCAAAACCACGCACCAGCCGGTGAAGAAGAGATGCTGGGTGACCATGCCCGCGTGGTTTTCCAGCAGCGGCAGGGAGATAGCCACGCCGCGATCGCCCTTCTCGATCCGCAGCGGCAGGTCCACGATGCGGCCGGTCATGTGCCGCTGTGTGTTCCGGTCGTCGCCGGGGTCGTCCAGCACCCGGCATTTCAGCGGACGCAACGCCACGGCTGTCTGCTCGTAATGGAGCACGAGCCATTGGGGAGGAACTTCCGTCGGCGCGCCGTTCCATTCCTGACCGCCAATCAGAATCCGTCCGCGTGCGTGTGCCAGGCGCCACCGATCCTCGATGCGCCGGGTCGGCGAATGGAGGTGGTGGATTTCCCGCAGGATGATCGCGGCGCCGCCTTCCTGGTGCCCGACAAAAACGACATCCGGATGAAAACCGGCACGCTTGAAAAGATGGCGGCTGGGCCAGTCGTGGATGCTGCCGCAGGCCTCATGCTGTCGGACAACGCCCTCGTCATCCTCGGTGGCCCACTCGATCACGCCGTATTCCTCGTCGCCGACGATGAATGCGCCGGGTTTGGTCTGCCAGCCAACGCCCCATGTGTCATGCATGTAGGCATTGGGCATGAACGGATACAGGCTCAGAGTGCCCAGCCGGGCGCATGTCCCGATGAAACTGGTGCTGAACTCATCATCAAACGTGCGCCTGCGCCACTGCCGCGGCGTTTGCCGGGGCTGCGGCTGACTGTGGTATCCGCTTGCCTGTTGCAGCACGGCCAACAGAACCGAAGGTGTCGCCCCCGTTTGGCCATCGATCAGGCAGGCCGGGGCATAGGGCACGCGAATCTGGCAGTCGAAATTATAGCCTCGGATACTCGGCACGGCATCGAACCCATCGTTGAAGACCACCCACTCCATGATGGCATCGGCCAGGCGCTTCGCCTGGTCGAACAGCGCGCCCGACTTTTCCAGCGCCAGGATCAGCAGGGCCATGGCCATCAGGACCTTGAGATACACCGGCGAATGGTCTTCGCCCCAGCCGGCGCCGCGGCCGAAGTGGTAATCCAGGTACCGGTGGCAGAATTGCCGGCCGGCGGCGACCGCTCCGGCATCGTCCAGTATGTGGCCCGACACGAGCAGCATGGCCGCATCGCTGAGGCACTTGTTGGGATAGAAGAGACTCGGCGACTCCGCCATCCGGCGGAACCACGGCAACATGGCGGCGAAGACGGCTTTGAACGCGACGGTCTCATTGGCCGTCAGCCTGTCACGAAATCCGAGCCAGAGGGCGGACAGCGGCGTGCCGATGAAGAACGCGGCGTTTGTGTCCTGAATGACCGGATCCTCGACGTACCACTTGTAGCAACCGTAGGTCGGACTGTCCGGATCGGCATCACGATGTTCGCTCAAGGCCGACAGGATGCGCAAGGTGTCCGGATCCTTGCGTCCGGCCGCCAGCGTGTGGAGCAGAAAATCGGCGGTCGCGGGGAGACTGTGCGACGCCTCAAGATGCGCAATGGCCTGCGTGTGGGGTTTGCCGCTCCGCGCAAGGAACAACTGGTCGCGATCGATGGGGTCTGCTGGCGTCATATGAACCTATGAGGCATTGTGTGACGGGCGTATGATCTCACGAGCGTGGGTGGGGATCAAGCGTGTCAGAAGCTACTGTTTGGCTGGGGCGTCGCTAATTCGACCCGCGGCGTCAGCGGCGTGTTGACGGCCGAGAAGGTGTAGTTTGACCATCGCCAAAGCGTGGCATGCCTTCGTCATTCTGCGGTTCGATATTCTGCGGTTCTGCGGTTCGCCTGGAACAAGGCACCGTAGGGGCAATCGTCCCTCCTACGTAATACGAGGGAACCAAGCAGCAGAATGTCCGCCCCCTCGGCCAGATATTTTCGTACTATCTCTCTGTCCCCGTTTCGTGACTGGAGAGGGAATGACAACTGAATATGTGAACTGTTCCATCGCGAACGGCACGTCATGCTGTGCCGAGCCGGTGCGGACCTTGCAGGATGGCGCACTGTCAATCGCATTCGACGCCGAGCCCGGCCTCTACCAGCTTTCCGTGCTGGCTGACGGTCACGACTTCGACTGGGAATCGCTGTACTGTAACCTGACGGCGTTTCACAACCAAGGCCAGCGGACGGGGCCGTGGGACTTCAACCCGGTCAATGGGAACCGCCCGGTGGTCCCCAGCTACTGGGTCGAGCTCGACGGCGAACGGATTGGGTTGTGGTTCTTCCAGCGCATCCGCCTCGATGATCTGCGCGAGCGCCAGTTCCGCGGCCGCATGGCCTTCTGGCTACGACAGGCGGGACGGCACGCGCTGAAGTTGATTCCGTACACCTCGTGCACAATCTCCTGGACCGCCGCGCGCCTGGAGCCCGATCCGGAGGACCGTCTCGAACCCCTGCCGCCAGACCTGAAGCCGGCCAACGTGGCGTGTCCGTGGATCGCCTGGCGCGACGAAACGTTCTGGCGCGCGCTGCGGGCACGGATGGAGACGGACGCGGCCGGAATGTACCGCGAACCGCTGCAACACGCGATGCAGTGGGCGCTCGATCCCGCCCGCGCGGGGGACACGCACGCGGTCGCGGATCTACCTCTGATGCTGGCAGCGCACCGGCTGGAGCATGCCCCCGGCGCGATGGAGCGGATGATGCGGGCGATCGACACCAGCGTGGCGCTGCCCGCCTGGGGCAACCCCCTCCCCGAAGGCTATGGACACAACGGCGACATGTCGGCGTCCATCCATTTCCTCGGACTGACGCAGGCCCTGCACATGCTGGGCGAGGAGTTGGATGACGACCGTCGCGGACGCATCCATGACAAACTGCGCGTGCAGGGCGCACTGTTTGTCCGGCTGGCCTTGCTGAATCGCGACTACTGGGGTGGCTCCATCCTGCAGGACCACGGCTGGCGCTCCATGTTCTTCTTCACCGCCGCCGCCCTGGCCCTGTATGGCATCCTGCCGGAAGCCGAATCCTGGCTGCGGTTCGCCCTGCCCCGGGTCCGGCGCAGCCTCGATGCCATGCCGCGCGACGGCGTGCTCCCGCCCAGTTCGTACCACTTCCTGTACCTGTATCTGGATCCGGTCATGCGCTTCCGCGACGTCTGGCTGGCGGCCAGCGGCCGGGATATTCTCGACCAGCCGCCGTTCCGTCCGATCGTGTCGTTCGTCCATGCGCTCGTCCGGGGCCCGGGCCAGCTCCTGCCGAATGTCCAGCATATGCCGCTGATCGGCGCCCCCGACTTCTTCCTGGCCATGGCCGCCAGTCACGGCGACGCCGACGCCCTCTGGGTCCACGATTGCATCTTGGGCACGCGCCAGGATTCCTTCTACCACGGCACCGAAATGCGGGGATACTATCACCAGAGCCTCTGGGGGTTGGCCGCCTTTCCGGACAATCTCCCGGCCCGCAGGCCGGCTCCCGCCCCGCGGACCGAACTGCGCTGGTTCCGGGATTCCGGGGTCGTCCACTACCGCAACGACGGCGAGGACGTGGCCCTCAGTCTGCAGGCCGGCCCCTGGTGCGGCTACCATGCCTACCAGGCGGCCCGCGGGCCGTGCGACCGCATGTGTATGAACGTTGGTCCCGTGCAGTTCTCGCTCTACGTAGACTCCCGACCCGTGCTCGTCATGCCGGAATGCGGGTACCAGTTGCGGGCGGATCTGGCGCCCTGCCTGCTGGTGGACGGGGAGGGGCCGTACGGCGACATCGGCTACCCGATGTCGATTCCCTCCTGGCGCGACCGGGGTGAGGCCATCGAAGACGTGCGCTGGGACGCCGCGACCGGCCGGGGAACCGTGCGCATCGACCTCGCACCGGCCTATGAGCACCTCGGCGTGCGGATGTATGTCCGCGAGGTGCTGGTCTTCCCCGAACGGACCGTGATCTTCAGGGATACGGTGGCGCTCAGCCGCCCGCGCACCCTCCGCTGGCTATTCCACACGCAGCAGGCGACGGGCATCAGACTCGACGAGCAGCAGGCAGCGCACTTCGGAGACCCCGTCGCCCTGCGTCTGAGCGCACGGGCGCAGGGGGTCGCGCTGCGCGCCTCCGTGCAGCCCACCCCCGTGGTCTGGTCCTATGCCAGCGTGCACAATTTCGCCGGCTACCTGAACGTCAGCCACGAGACGGCGACGCCGGTCCGCGCGCTGACGGTGGACTTCGTTTTCCATGCTTGACAGGCGGAGGAGTCTGCGCGCTTGGGACGCGATGGCTCGGTGTATATCGGCGAGTACGGTTGGCATGCGTGAGGCGGGTGGAAGAAGCCAGTGATGGCCGTACCTACGGGAGTTGGGCAGACCGGAACACGGCACCGTCGGCGGGCGGCGGTCGGGAACGTTCACGGACCTATTGCCAGCTTCACAATGCGCTGGTTGCCGGTGTCCGCCACGACGGCACGTTGGCCCGCTAGGGATACCTGCACCGGGAAGTGGAAACGCCCGGGACCGGCGCCGGGGCGATCTGTCTCGCCCGCCTGCGCCAGTAACCGCCGTGTGGCGGCGTCGAACAGAAGAACCCGGTGCCGATCGGTATCGCTCGCCAGGAGCCGATCGCCGGACAGGCTGATATGCAGATGCTTTCCGAAACAGGACTCTGTTGTATCGCCCCACTGTTCGAAACGCCAGACGAACGCGTATCCCGAGGGCTCTTCCTTCAACAGGACGAGCGCGTTTGTGATGGCCACGAGCAACGTGTTGTCCGCGCCCCACGCCAGATCGGTCGCCGTCTTCATCTCCTCCTCCACCGCGGAATCAACGTATTTCAACGGTTTCCACTGAGCGTTATCCGGCCTCAGACTGGGGCGCCACACCGCGGTCCGCCAAATCTTGCGGGTGTCCGCGTCGGAAACGAACAGCCACCCCTTGCCGTCTCCCGCGGGGTTCTCCAGGGCCAGCCCCACCGGCGCCGCCAGCGGAAGCGGTTCCCGTACGCTCTGGGCTTCGTTGAACGGCGTCGTCTCCCACGAAAAAGCCGCCGCGACCGGCGGCTTGTCCGTGCGGTTCGGCAGACCGTACAGCCACGCGATGGCCAGACACTGGCTACCACGTTGAGCGGTCGGGGTAACGGCGACGTGCATCTCAGGCTTGCGCGGAGGCGCATCCGCCGCGTCCTCGAACCGCCACCAAGCCTGACAGCGGCTGGTTCCCGCCGACACCCAGCCTTCCGGCGTGATCCACAGGCTACTGATCACCGGCAGGCAGCCGATGCGCCGCACCCAGCGCAGCTTGCGCGAAGACGGTTCCCAGTGGCCGATGTACAAGGCTTCGTTGCCGGCGGCGGCGCAGGCGAGGACATCGGTGCTTCGCCCCGCGCTGTCTCCCATGTCCACGATCTGCGGGATGGCCCCCAATTCGTTGTGCCACAGCTCGATCGTTCCCGGCGCGAGGTTGGCCGCCAGATCCAAACGCGCCAGATACCCGTACCACGCCAATTCCCACAACGCGCCGCCTGCCAGGCAAACGTGGCCGCTATAGTGGACCGGCGTCATCGAGGTCTTCAGGCAGCGCACGGGGAATCCCGGGCTGGCCACCGTTCCCGCCGGCGTTACGCACGTGATCCCAAAGGCATCGCTGTTCGGGAAGAGCCGTCCTCCCACGTAGAGCACGCGCCGTTGCGGGTCCACCGCCAAGCCGGTTGGCGTCCGCCCAGGAATGCCGAACGCCCGCGTCCAGGCGTTCGATGCCGGGTCATAGAGATAGACTTCGAGTTCCTTCCCGGGCGGTTGCGCGGGTAGCGCCACGAGCTTGCCGTCCAGCGGCGAGCTCGCGATCAGCAGCCTTTCCGCGCTCCAGGGGAAGCGGTCGGTTACCGGCGCGGCGAACGCCTCACGGCCGTCCACCGGCAGCGCAAACAACGCCAACAGCCCGGTCGGTGACCGCCCCAGGAAATGCAACCGGTCCTGAACGACCGCAAAGGCGCCCGCTTCCACGCGACTGCCCTCGGGGCGGAGCGGGAACGCCTCGATCAGCGACCCGTTCGGCGACAAGTGGTTGATCCGGTCGCCCCCGGCGTACCACAGGGTCATATCCGGTGTCACAGCCACACCGCTGCCCGTGTTGTGCAACGAGTCGGTCGCCACGCGTACCAGGCGCGCCCCACCCCCGCCGCTGTTGCCCAACACGCCGTCCGCCGTCAGCGTGACCGCGCCGGCGGCCCGGACCAACACCAGGATCAGAGAGAGGGTCAGATGTCGCCGCAGACGTTGGATATGGCTCTCCATAC